>NZ_JCBANC010000001.1:0-230715 GCF_059760815.1 Achromobacter sp. 1012554356
GGGCGACGGTGTGGATGGCGAAACGGGGTGGGGATGAGGCGTGACTTGCTGGCAACGTCGCGAGGATTGAATCAAATGGGGGTGCGCATCAAAAACGGACGAGTTGATGACCGGGCAGTTCTGTTACGTTGTCTGATATTGGGCCTACAGAATTCATCGTTGAGGAGTGACTCACCATAATGAGCAACTCACTGAGCCGCTGAATGAACGATTCATTTCGCACAACGCGCTCTAGGCCATGGGCGAACGCGCAAAGAAGTATCGACGATGAAGACGAGGAATTTGTATGCCGAGATTGCGGAAGGCTTTGCTGCACTATCGGATGCGCGGGCTGGCAACCTGAATCTGCGCACTGTGTGTGTCTCAATTCCCGGGATGGGGGAAGAGGGATTTCAGGCTGTTGAATCCGAACCCGAAGATGAACCTGTGGATTTAACAGCAGGAGAGGTTTCCCGACGCGGAGCGGTTTCGGGCCGGGCATCGGTGCGTGGGACGTCATCGGGATGGTGGCAGCGGTTGTAGACGAATTTCAGTTTCGTAATGGTTATCAGTAAGGTCAGCTTTCGGCCGGGAGCGGTCAATACGAACCTCGGGTACTCACTGCGGCCACAACCAGCTTAACTGTGGTGCCAGCCGTTCGCGACAGCTGGTCGCGTCGGGTTCGGCTGCACTCGCAGCTAGCATTTATTTATGAGTATGCTGCAATAGTTCACTTGCTTTCAGGAGCACGTAACCGGGTCTATGACGCGCCTTTCCAAGCTGATGTCCTGTGGTGGTTTCGTGCTGAATTAATAATTGCAGGATGGGAAGTAGCCCGCCAAGAGAGGCCGCGACCTGACCACTTCCAAGCCCATATGCAGATATTCCTAGCCCGAGGGTGGCATAGGCAACCTTCCAGTACCTCGCAGCATGTTTTTTCGTCGCATCAAGTTCGTTCCGGACCTCTACCGCCTGTTCCCGCAGTTCGCCGACTATATCCGCTTCATTGGCCCCATTGATCTCAGAGAATGAAAGGTGGCGAGACATTAACTCACGCAAGGCCGGCAAGGCTCGAGATGCTTCCATTCTAAGCTGAAGTATTTGCTCTGCGTTCAATTCGCTGACCCACGGGAGGTTGACATTGCGGCGCTCGTCGAAGACCCGCACGTCCCGACGGTCTCGCACCCAGCCCTCCTGACGAGCTAGAGCTGTCATCCCAAGCTTTGAGTTCGAGAAAACCACTCCATTTCCTACTGACGCTTCACTGCTCGACCAAAGCGCGGAGCGTACCGCCGTATAAAGCACGCGCCGAATTACTTCTTGCGGCAGCGGAGTTCGATATGCTCCTAACCACTTTGCGGGACGAACGCGAAGAATCAATTGCGGAGAATAGACACTTCCCGTGCTGAGGCTTAAACCATTTTCCGTATTCTCTACAGTAAACTCCGACGAATATTCCTCAATTAGTTGATCGGTAATACTGCTGACGCGCTCCTCAAAAATTGGCAGGCATCCACCACACACGGGTTTCCAGGGGGACCGAAATTTTATAACGCCGCCAAGAATTAGCGGAAACAGTTCGGCTAAAACCAGCATATCTTCCAAGACCTTCTGAAGCCGCGCGTCGTCTAGTACGTCATCATCTACAAACTGTTCGGTAAGATAATCCGTTATCCAGACGGTATCGCCCAACAGTCCCAAGCTGCGCACGAACCTCTTTGCCGCCCCGACGCGACATATTAAGTCTGCACACCCGATTCGTTCATCAAATAAATTGAGCGCGCCATCTGCAAATATCCTTAGATCTGTGGGAAGTCCAGAGGGAGGAGAGTCACTTATGCTCTTCTCCTGATAAAAGCGGCTCTGTGCCTTAAGCTCTGGCAGCAGCCTTTTAAGATTAGCCAACGCTTCAGGCGGGCCAGACGACTTTAGAGCGACCTCAGTTATAAGCAAAAATATTGCCGGAGGGATTGTGTTCAGATCGAGGTCCATTTTTTTTCGCCTTAGGTCGACATTCTTAGTATCGCGCCGAAACGGGGCCTATTTTACGAAGCTGGGAAGCACAGTCGCTACCTTGGCATCGAGGTCAATGATGCTCTTGAGATGGCTGAACATACAGAGGTTTGATGCATCCCGGACCGCGGGCGGTCGCTTGCCGGCCAGAAACAGACCGTGGCCGCAGCGAAAAAAGGCTGCTCAGCGCTCAAGTTGACCGGTGACGGAGGGCGAAGCGCGTAAAGGACAAAAAGCGGACAGGAAGAACCTGAGTGCTCCTCTGCTTTTTGCCTCTACGATGAATCGCCAATTGAGCATCGTTGCTCAAAATGAACGTTAGCTACCTCCCTAATGTCTTGGCCTCTGACATGGCGGGGTCATCACAAGCATTAGGGGTTGCAAGAATCTTCCGTGCCCTATTTATCTCTTTTCGAACCGGAATCCATACGTTTCCATCGCCACGGTTATAAAGAACTATGAGGCCGTGGTTTTGAAGCAACTTTATCGCCTCGGGTATAAGCTGACGATCATTCAAGTCAAGCCCTCTAAACAAGGCTGATTCTGCACGGCCGCTTAGGCTTTGGACAAAGAGTTTTCGTAAAATTGTGAGCACCACTTTTTCTCCGCGACTTAAAGCGGAGCTCAAAATTGCTGCCTGAGTGTTTGATGAATCCGAAAAGTTCTCGTATGTGCATTTATCATCAAATTTGTCTATCGGAAGATCCGCTTTGTTAGAGCGCCCCTTGATCGACATTAGGACGCAACTTTGAAATCTAGGCAGCAGGTTATCTTGGCTTGATTCAGATAGCTCTATAGTCTCAAGCAGGCAATCCTTGAACATTAAGTTAGAGAAGTCGACGTCAGATGACCAGCATGTAAGCACGTAGTTTTCAAATATTTCGCCTTCAATATTGGTAGCAGCCTTTGGCGCGTACGGATATTCAATACATAAAGCAGCAATATCGGCTCTCAAGCTGCCAATATCTCCGATGTCCGATGTGGAATCAAAAGCGCTGTCAATAGATGCTTTAGAAAAATGGGGGATCAGTTTGAGATTTCGACAAATTCTCGTGACAGCCGTTTGGCCTACGAAAGCTGATGCAAGCGAAACTGCCGAGCGCCATCCGTCATCTTGAAGCATTCCATATGGGTTAACAATGAAATCCGTAACATCCCTTGCTCGACAGACCTCTGCTAACTCTAAATCTACAAAAGTTCTGGAGTCATCTTCGTCGCGATAAACCCCTAGGCCCGGCAATCGCTGCAGCAATAAGTTGGCTTGCTCATCAGGCTCTGAGTCGCAAATTTGAATGTACGAGTTTCGAATTTGTTGTTGTGTGAGAGGCCCAAGTCCGTCTACGGAAGCCCTAGCAACAGTCGACAGCCGTTCGAGAATACGTCTAAGAGTCTGACCGTCCAGATTCGGGCTAATTTTTGATTCCCGATCAAAAATCTGGTCAAGAAGATAATGCCAGCCGTCGGTTGAATCTATTGAATCGGCGAGTATTCCGTTATTATCAAGGAGTCCTCTCGTCGCAATGTACGCCACAAGAAGTGGACGTGTGGGAAGCCATGCTGGAAACGGAATATTTTTTCCGGAAACTCTCTCTAGATATTGTTGGATCTGCTTTCTCGTGAACTCTCCAACTGCTATTGTAATTGTGTCGGATCTAATTCCGAGAGCGCTTTTTCTTTCCTGTGGGGTGCTAAAGAAATGGTCTCGACCTGCAACAATAAACCCAGTCGATGCAGGGGTTTGTTCAATTAGCTTTCTAGTGGCTTCAAGCGACCGTCTTCTTGCTTCTTTTAGCTTTGATCTTGCTGAGGATATGCCAAGTGTTGTGATCTCATCAAACCCATCAATTATGAGTATCGCAAAGCCCGCCCGCCACGCGCTCACCAAGCTGTAAGGCTTTTCGTAACCGATTCGTCTTGCATGACGTTCAAGCAATTCCGAAGGGTCGTCCTGGCCCGAGTGCTCCCTGAGATTTATATAGAGCGGGAACTGAGGTGTCCCCCCTGCTCTGTATTTGTCACGCAACGCGAAATACAGTTGGCGCAACGTCATGCTCTTGCCGGCGCCGTAATCACCGAGAATCGTAAAACTTCCGCCGTTTGCTAGGCTGGAGGCGATTGAGTCAATACTCAGTTGCTCTCCGCTTTCCAGATTAAGTAGATCGAGCGGAATGTAGTTGACAGAAGGTTTTATCGTCTGCGTTACCGGGTCTAACACGCTCCCAAACATGTGATTTTCCCGACGATCAAAATAAGCGGGGACGTCAACCAATGCCTGCTGAAACTGTGAGAAAGATACTGCCTTTACTTGCTGTTTTCCGTGGATCTTGACCTCCTCCCGTTGATCTGCGGTAGGCTCTTCTTTTGTCACAAACCAACCCACTGCGCCTTTCATGGAACCAGATCTTTGTTGCTCAGCCATTGCGCCGAAGATTTTCTTCGTATCGTCTTTGGCCTTATCTGCCCGACGAGACGTTGTGGCCTCGACGTAGTGGACTACGTCGTCTGTTTCAAAAACTCCGTCGCGCTCCTTTCCGCCCCTAATAGTCGCCCCATCAAACTGAGCCTGGGGCCATCGTGCTCGAGCAATTCTTCGCACTTCGTTTTCAAACAGCAAATCTTCGCCGAAGCCCATTTTCTCCTACCTCTTCGTTTATTGTGAAATCCAAGTCAATTTGAATTGCGTAGAGACCACTTTGGGCCAAAGACTGGAATGTGAAAAGTGTAACAGAATGTGCTGGCATTGAGCAGGCCGACTGCGTTGGGACATTAGGCCAGTACGACTGGTTAGGGTCGAGGCTATGTGGAAACTCCATTAACTCTAACGACTACAGCGCATGCGCCCGGACCGCCGCAACTTAGGCGGTCTTCACTTCGATTTCTTGACACGAGCCTTCCTGAAGGCCGTTTGAGCGGTGCGATAGGGATTTGAAGCGCGTCAATGGTCGCATGAAGAGCTCAGCTTCCCATCGACAGCATGGCTTTCATCGTTGGTTGGAAGCCTAGGATGCGCATAACCCGCTTGGGGTCATAGGCCAGTACATCAAGCTTATTTCCGTGTTCACATTGCCCAAGCGACGAGTTAGCAAGTGTGTATAGCCCGTCCAATGCTTGAACGTGCCGAACACATGTTCCACCGTGCGCCGCTGTACTTCATCGCTTCTGGCATTCGGTCTAGACGGCGCCGCGCCGCCTCAAGCACGGCCTCTTGTTCCCTTCGACTGATGCGCCGATACGCGCTAGGTGTGCATCGCTCCTTCAAAGCGCGTTGCGGGCAGGCACTACTCCAATAGCGCCGCAATTGAAGGCCATTCTCCTCCCGCGTAAACCGCTGGATGGCGCGCTCGCCGACAGGGCACTGGTACTCATCGTCCTTCGCGTTGTATATGAAGTCCGAACGGTCGAAGCGGCCTTCGGCCTTGGCATTGGAAGTGGTCGGCTTGGGCAAGATCGCATCAATACCGGTCTCTGGACGCGCCTTGATCTGAGGCGCGCTGTAGTAGCCGCGATCGACAATCGCACGCAGTCGCTTCTTGCCCATCGGCTCCCGCGCGGCTTGTGCCATCGATGCCAATGAACCCCAGTCATGTCCTCGGTTCGTCACTTCGTGCGCGACGATCAGATGGTGCTAGGCTTCGACAACCATCTGATTGTTGTAGCCGACTATCCCCAAGCCCCGGCCACTGGTAGCCATCAAGCGGGCATCTGGGGCAGTCACCGACAGTTGACCGTCTGGACTATCTTTCAGCTTATCCTTGACGTCATCCAGCGCACGCATTTGCTTGCGCAGGCGCTCGATCTTGTCGTTGAGCCGGTTGGTCCGGGCCTCGAGCTCGACAGATTGCGTTCGGTCCGCAGTGTCGAGCGCCGCCGGATAGCGACGGATGCTCTCTTTAATCTGCTGCTGACGTTTGTCTATCTTGGCGGCTGTGAAGTTCTTGTCGCGCGTGTTTACTGCCTTGAACTTGCCTCCATCCGCGGCAACCAGGGCTTGGCCGAATAGCTTGAGATCTCGGCATACGGCAACAAAAGCGCCAACAAACGTTGCGAATGCCCGAACCATTGTCACGGCGAAATTCAGCGGGGGTCTTAAATTCTGGCGCCAGACGGCCGACGAGCCACATCAGTTCGACGTTGCGTTGGCACTCTCGCTCGAGTCGACGACTGGACTGGACCCGATTTAGGCAGCTTTAGGTGTAGATCTTCAGCAGCACAGCCGGGTGATGCGACGGGCGGCCGGTAGCTGCTGGCGCTGCCTTCTCAAATCCTAGCGACTCCAGGTTGAGCTCGTCGACGAATGCGTCGATTATGCGCACCGGGTTGCCATCGGCGATGAAGTCATCCAGGCAATCCGGGATCAACGCTACCTGCTACCGGTCCGGATCTTCGATGAATCAGGGCATGCCGACTCCTGGGATCGAGATACCAAAACTCTATCTACACAACCGAAGCAGCGTCAAAGGGTTTTCACACCTTGGTCGAAAGCTGACATTGGAGTTGATCATCGCACCGAGCCAAAACGGTCAGTCTCGTTGTTTTCCTCCTAGCTCCCTGCCGTATACTCCCCCCACTACCGCACCAACGGTAGTCCGGTTTGGAAGCCGGTCAGCTATAGGCGGGCAGCCGCCGCTAAGGCGGCTTGTTTATGTCCGCGCGTCTCTGTTCGTCCCTATGGACGGGCCTTGGCGGGGGTGCGCTTGCGCACGCCGGGTCCTATAGCTCCGGTCTTCCAACCTCGACTCGTGCCCGTCCTCCCCATTTGGAAGTGGGGTGCGGGTTTGTTCGCCGCTATAGGAGATTGTCCATGACGCAGCACTCCCTTACCCAAGACCCCTGGTTCGTCGACTCCAATCCCGAACTTGGCCTGATTTCCCTCTCCCACCTCTACAACATCGACCGCGCCCGGTATGCCATCGCGTCGATCGCCCGCCTTGTCGGCAACAGCGCCTCCGAACCAGACGCAACCGGCGCGCAGCCGCTGGACGCATGGACCGTTGCCGCGTTGTTGGGCGGCGTGGAAGGACTGTGTGAGCACATGGGCGTCATGACAGAGGCCATGCTGGAAACGGCACGAGCGTGCGCACAAGATGCCGATTCCGTCGACCCCACGCATGACGCGCCCGCGTCGATTCAGTAGGCGCAAAAACGGCTCGGGCCTGCCGCGATGTGCGACGGGCCCGAGCTGTTAGATTCCACGAAAACTTGCTCGATCTGAGGCGTTAATCGCTCCGAGGCGTCACGATTCACCCACTTGAATGTTCTGACCGCGTACATCACCCGCCGTCACCAACGCATAGTTGTAACCCTGCCCCGACCAATACCGCGCCACCAGCTCGCCGTCTTTTCGGCTCCCTTGCGCCAGAAACTGCCCCCCCGGCCCAGGCGGCCGAATATAAAACGTAGCGCGCTGCCCCGCATTCTCATAGATAACAAGCGCCGCCGGCCCCTGATCGGTAGCCAACAAACGCGCAGCAACAGGCCTAAACCCGCTATCGCTCAAATTCGGCAACCGCTCGGCATGCGCAAAATACGCATCCAACCACCCCTGCAAATCCCCAGCATCCGCACGCACATCCGGCTGCGGCGCATCCGCTGACGCAAACAACCGATAAGCCTGCATCGCATCCTGCATCGGCAGCACCCGATTCGCCAAGGCCGTATCGCGCGCACTCCATCCCGTAACGCCGCCAATCGCCACCGCCACAACGAGACTAGCCACCATCACCATCCGCCGCCGTGTGCGAACGCGTAGCCCCGCACGCACCGCAGCAGGATCCAACGCAGGATTACCCGGCAAACTATCCCCGCCGGCCCCTTCCCGCAGCCGCTGCGCATCCCGACGCCAAGCCTCCAGCTCCTGTGCCTCATCAGGATGCGCCCGCAAATACGCCTGCAGCTCCTGCAATTGCGACGGATCCAACCGCCCGTCCACATACGCATTCCGCGTCAGATTATCGATAGCGCGTTCGTTCATTTCAATATCCTTAGACGAGCCTCGCCGGCCTGCCCCTCATGCAATTCGCGCAAGGCACTCCGCGCGCGGGACAGGCGCGACATGACGGTGCCCAGCGGTACGTCTAAAACATCGGCGACGGCCTTGTAGCTCATGCCTTCCACGCTGACCAGCCACAGCAGCGTGCGCTGCGCCTCGGGCAGGCGTTCGAAGACATCCAGGGAAGATCGCGCGATGACCTCACGCTCGGCCGACGGCGCGGCGGCGTCGGAGCCGGCAAACCATGACAGCAGCCGCGCATAGCGGCGCGAGCGGCGTTGAGAGTCCAGAAACTGGCGGTACAGGATGGTGAAGAGCCACGCGCGCACGTCGCCTTGCGGACGGCGGCCGCGCCAGCGGGTGAGCGCTCTTTCCAAGGTGGATTGCACCAGGTCGTCGGCCGCGACAGCGTCGCGCGTGAGGCGCAGCGCAAAACGCCGCAGGCGCGGCAGTAGTTGGCGCAGCACGGCGTCGGAGAGTTCTTCCGTTGGCATCTCGTCGTCGGGGGATGCCGGCGCGTCGGGCGGCACGCGGACCGGTTGAATCATGGCGGGTTCCTGGGAGGGCCTGCGTAGCCAGCTTACAGGCCAATGCAGTAAGACGCCTTCCCGGCGGGTTTATTCCATCGCGGAATAACTTTTTTCGCACGGCGTCCTACAGGGGTATTCATCGCCCCATGGGCAAGGAGCCTTATGCAACAAGGATCTGACCGCAACGGCCCGTCGCCGGGTCAAACGCCACCGGGAAGCCAGCCGCCGGGCCGCCTGCCGCCGAATCGCCAATCGCCGGGTGCAGGACACCAAGACGGCCGGTCGCCCGAAGACCGGCCCCTGAAGCCCCGGCCGCTCACCACCCCGCAAACCTTCCTTCGCCTCACCGCCATCGGCGCCATCGTGCTCGCCTCCGGCGCCGCGTTCGCCTACGTGGGCGGCTGGCTCGATCCGCAGCGCCTGACGCCTGACCGCATCGTGAACGCCCTGGAAGCCAACAGCGGCATCCACGAGGGCTTTCGGCGCAACCACGCTAAAGGCGTCTGTGTGATCGGCCGCTTTGAAAGTAGCGGCGCGGCGCACGAGTTATCCTCCGCTGCGGTGTTCGCCTCGGGCAGCACGCCGGTGGTTGGACGATTGGCTCTGCCCGGCGGCAATCCCTACGCGTCGGACTCCAGTGTTCCGATCCGCAGCTTTGCCTTGATGTTCACGTCGGCAAACGGCGAACAGTGGCGAACCGGCATGAACAGCATGCCGGTGTTCCCGCTGTCGACCCCGCAGGCGTTCTACGATCAGCAGCTGGCCGGTCGCCCCGACCCCAAAACGGGCAAGCCCGATCCGCGGCGCATGCAGGCGTTTTTCGCGGCACATCCGGAAACAGGCGCATTCCGCGCGTGGGCCAAGACTGCCAAGCCGTCGGCCAGTTACGCCACCGAAGACTATTACGGCCTGAACGCGTTCTACCTGATCGACGCGAACGGAAAGCGGCAGCCGGTGCGCTGGCAGTTGGCGCCGGTGGACGCGGCGGCGGCGCCGGCGGCGCAGCCGGGACACGATGCGGACTATCTGCAGATCGACCTGCAACAGCGACTGACGCAAGGGCCGTTGCGCTGGCGTCTGCTGCTTACGCTGGGCCAGCCCGGCGATCCCACCAGCGACGCAACTCGCCAGTGGCCGGCGGACCGGCCGACCATTGATGCCGGCACCGTGGTGATCACAAGCAGCGCGCCGCAAAGCGACGGCCCCTGCCGCGACGTGAATTACGACCCGACCGTATTACCGCAAGGGATCGCCGTGTCCGACGACCCGCTGCTGGCGGCGCGTTCCGCGGCTTATGCGGCCTCTTATGAACGCCGCACGGGCGAAGGGCCGCCTCAGGCCGCCGCGGCGCCATCCCATTCCACCCAACCGGAGCGCGCCCAATGAACCCGTCGCCTACTAAAATCCGCCGGCCGCCCGCCACGTTCAGCCTGTTCGCACGCGTGCTGCATTGGTCGATGGCGGCCGGCATACTCGCGATGCTGTTCATCGGTGTGGGCATGGTGGCGTCGGTGTCCGAGCGGCATCAGTGGCTGGTGCAGATCCATAAGCCGTTGGGCTTGGCGCTGCTGGCGCTGGTGTGCATACGGCTGGCCAGGCGCGTGTTCAAGGGTGCGCCTGCGTTGCCGGTTGATCTGCCGGCCTGGCAGCGTCATGCGGCGTTGGCTTCTCATGTCCTGCTGTACGCGCTGATGTTCGCGATGCCGCTGATTGGCTGGGCGATGCTGTCGGCGGGTGGTTATCCGGTCGTGGCGGGCGGTTGGCAGTTGCCGCCGATTGTGCCTGCGGATGCGGCGTTGTTCAGTTGGCTACGGGGCGCGCATCGCTATCTGGCCTTCCTGCTGTTTGCGACGGTGCTGCTGCATCTGGCCGCGGCGTTGTTTCATGGCTGGGTGCGGCGGGATGGCGTGCTGGAATCGATGACGCGGGGTCGTTCGGTGTCATCGCGCTGAATCAGGAATGGGGCCATGCGAGGCAATCTTCATGGCCTCCGTGACCCGAGCGCCGGGGTGACACGGATTCAATTCGGCTTCCAAGTCACCCCATCCTTCGTCCGATACTCCGGCGTGCCCGTGCAGCATCCCCCCGCCCCAAGCGCCTGCCGGCCAATAAACGCCGTGACGCCGCCCTTTTCTTCCGTAAGCGATTGACTCAAGCACGACGTCGGCAAGGGATAGAAATCGCCTTCCAGCACCAGCGTCCAACTCACGTTCTCCCCTTCGGCAGGATCGACCCGATACACCTTGCAGTTATGCGCAAGCAGATGAATGGGTTTTCCAGCGAGCACGCCCTTGAACTGATGTTTAGCCGGCGCCTCGCGCGTTGCGATGGTTTCGGCGGTGAGCTTGGATCCGGCCGGCGGTGGCGGCAGCGACGGTTCGCATGCGGCGAGCAGGCTGGTGGCGCATAGCGCAATGGTCATCCGAATCACGGCAGGCATCATGATCGTGCGGCTCAATCAGGCGACGTTGGCAAACCGCTTTTCCAGGTACGCGATGATGTCGTTTGACTCGTACATCCAGCGCGTGCCCTCGGCGTCTTCGATGCGCAAGCAAGGCACCTTCACCTTGCCGCCGCCCGCCAGCAACGCGGCGCGTGCTTCGGGATCATGCTTGGCATCCTTCAATGCAACCGGCACGTTGAGCCGATGCATGGCGCGGCGTGTCTTCACGCAGAAGGGGCAGGCCTGGAATTGATACAGCGAGAGCGCGGCGGCGTCCGCGTTGACGGCGGCTTGGCCTTGCGGCGAGCGCTTCTGCGGACGCGGACGGGTCAGTGCGTCGCCCAGGACAATGATTTGACCCAGGCCGACACGTAGGGCTTTAACGAGCATGAAGGGGGACTCGGAATGTTGAGAGAGGCTGCCAGTCTACTCTGTGCGGCAGCATGGGCACGGGCGTGTGTGCGGCGCGGCTAATAGCGCGATGCGGCTTGGCGCATTCCCTGACACTTGCCGCGATATGATGCCCTGGCCGTCACGCCCGATTTCGCGCTGGCAGGATTCAGCCCGATGGTGGCAGGCGCCTGTTTGCTCAACACCCGAACTCACAGAGGAACGAAGACCGATGACCCTGTTTCGCCGCGTGGTTGCCCTTGTATGCATGTCTGCCCTGTTCGCCCCGCTCGCTGTGTTGGCACAGTCGCCAACGGATCGCGCGCTGGACGCCGAGGCCGCGGCCCTGAGGGAGCGACATCGCGCGAATACCGACAAGCTGCTGGATCAAGCCCGCGAGGATATGGCGCTGGTCGTGATGCCGACCGTCAATTTCGATGCGCAGCCGCAGCGCGATTTTGATGATGCCGCCACGCGGGACCAATTCACACGCCAGAGCAGCACGCTTTTGCATTGGCAGCATGTGACCGAGAAGGGATACGCGATGACGGTGGGGCAAGGCAAGCACAAGTTCGATGCCGCCGACCTCGGGCCGATGTTTCAGACGACGCGCGGCGGATTGACGTATCAGGTGATTCCGGTCTGGCCCGGCGAATACCGGCTCAACCGCATTACCTATCACCAGCCGCGGACGGCCTTGCCGGACACGGACGCGCGCGCCAAGTCGATGGACTTTCAGAAAGATCTGGGCATGGCAACGCTGACGGAGACGGCGGATGTCGACTTCAAGAAGACAGGACCCTGGACGCCGCTTGCACCCGGCGAGGATGGGCTGGGCGAAGGCTGCCAGGTCATGTTGCGCTTCGGGGAAGGCTGCAATGAGGCCGCGCGGGAGTATCGCTGGGTCGAGGACGCCAAGCGCGCATTCCACGAACGCACGGCGGAGATGGTGCCGGTTGCGGGCGTTGACACCGAGCTGCTCTTCACGCCGTTGGCCACGATCACGCTGAAGGCGGGCGACGTGGTGCTGATGGATGGATTCAAGCTGCCGGACGACCAGCCGGTCATGGTCAAGGATTCGTGCGGGGTGTTGGCCCGGGAATGGGTGTGTTTGCTGGAATCGATGACGCTCGAACGTCTGCCCGCCAGCGTCGAGGATTTTCGGAAGGCGCGTAGTGCTGCCAGTTTCCAGCTGCCGAAGCTGGATGCCGCGTTGAAGGAGCTGGTTTATCGGGAACCTAAGTACTATTTCGAACCGGCGGCTGGGGCACCTAATCGGTTTGAGATGAGTAAGGAAAGCTGGAAATAGCGCCTAGGTCTGCGCCACCTCATTCCCATTCAACGTCCGAAGCCGCCTCAACTCCGGAAACCACCGCATCCAAAGCGCTGCGACCGCAATCGTCCCCACCCCGCCAATCACCACGGCGGGCACCGCACCGAAAAACTGTGCGGTGAGCCCAGACTCAAACTCCCCAAGCTGATTCGACGCGCCGATAAACAAGGTGTTCACCGCGCTGACCCGCCCCAGCATGTGGTCGGGCGTATTCAACTGCACCAGCGATGACCGCACGACAACGCTGACGGCGTCGGCCGCGCCCAGCACGACCAGTGCGGCGATCGAGAGCGGTATCGAGGTCGACAGTCCAAACACCGTGGTCGCCAAGCCGAACACGATCAGCGAGCCGAACAGCAGCCGGCCAACGTTCTCACCGAGGCTCAATCGCGCCAGCGTCAATGACATCAACGCCGCGCCGCAGGCAGGCGCCGCACGCAAAGCACCAAGCGCCCACGGCCCCGCATTGAGAATGTCCTTCGCAAAGATCGGCAGCAGCGCAGTCGCCCCGCCCAGCAGCACCGCAAAGAGGTCCAGCGACAGCGTGCCCAGCAGCAACCGGCGCTGGAATATGAAGGTGATGCCGCCAAACAGCGTGTGCCACGTCGTGGGCTCTTTGCGCGGCGGCGCGCGTTCGATGACGAGGGTGGCAATGGCGATGAAGGCCGTCAGATACAACGCGGCGGCGACGCAGTAGATCCACCCTGCCCCGAGGCTGTAGCCAACGCCGCCGAGCGCGGGGCCGGCGATCTGGGCGATCTGACCGCCGGAGGAGGACAGCGCGGTGGCGCGCGGGAGCCATTCGCGGGGGACGACGGCGGGGATGAGCGTGGAGAGGGTCGGCGCTTCGAAGGCGCGGGCCGAGCTCATGATGATGATGGTGGCGTAAATGAGCGTCTTGCCGCCGACGCCGTGCAGCGCGGCGATGGCGAGGACCAGCGTGGCCAGGGCTTCGAGCGCCATGCAGATGGCGACGATCTTGCGGCGGTCGTAGCGGTCGGCGACGTGGCCGACGACGAGCGTGAGTGCGGCCATCGGGAGGAACTGGGCAAGGCCGATGAGGCCGAGGTCGAGCGCGCTGCCGGACAGCGCGTAGATCTGCCAGCCCACGGCGACGGAGACGATCTGGAATGCCAGCGATGCGGCGACGCGGCCGCAGAGGAAATGCAGGAACGGCGGACGGGAAAGCGGACTGGGCGTGTCGGCGGCGGACATGGTGGGCGTGGCGCGGGGGGAAGCGCCGATTCTAGGCGAGGGGCGCTGACGGACAGCTAAACCGGGACCAGAAGCGCCAGCGCGCGGCCGGACGGGCCTTTTGAGGCGCCGATCGCGTGTCGCATTGAGGCGTAGCGGTGAGGGCTGGGGTCACGGCGTGGCGCAAAGCAAAACGGCTCCCGGCGATACCGCCGGAAGCCGTCGGGTACGTTCTCAACCGGCCGTTACTCGATCGACACCAGTTCGGCGCCTTCGGTCACCTGATCCCCCACCCCGTAGAACACTTCCCCCACCGTACCGTCCGCCGTGGCAGAAATGGTGTGTTCCATCTTCATCGCTTCCATCACGAGCAGCGGCTGGCCCTTTTCGACTTTGTCGCCCGCCTTGACCGAGATCGAGATGATCTTGCCGGGCATGGGCGCGGCCAGACCCGCGCCGTGGTCGCCCTGCGTGTCCTGCGAATGCGTCAGCGCGTCATACAGCTCCAGGACGTGCGAGCCGTCTTCGCGGAAGACGTAGGCGCGGTCGCCGTGCAGGACGACGGTGCCGGCGCTTTCATGGCCTTGCAGCGTGATGCGCAGGCCATAGGCCAGGTTGGGGTTGGCGCTGGCGTGTGAACGCCACAGGAAGGGGCGCGCGCCGTCGCCGGTGTCCAGTGTCCACGCGCCGCCCTGACGGGCGACGGTGACGTGACGAGCTTCGCCGTTGTCGGTCCATTGCAGTTGCCGCCGATACTGGCCGCCCAAGCGCCAGCCGTCGCGCGCGTCCCACGGGTCGGCGGGGCCTTTGCCTGCACCTTGCGCGCCCGGTTGGGCAAGGCCTTGGCGAACCAGCACGGCGGCGGTGGCCAGCGCCAGCGCGTCGGCGTCGGCAGGTTGCGGGTCGGGCAGCAGCGTGGCGCGTTGGCGCTCGATGAGGCCGGTGTCCAGATCAGCGGCCGCAAAGGCGCTGTCCTTCATCAACCGCGCCAGGAAGGCGACGTTGGTCTGCACACCGACAGCCTGCGTCTGCGCCAGCGCTTGCAGCATGCGGGCGCGGGCCTGATCGCGGTCGGCGCCGTGCACGATGAGCTTGGCGATCATCGGGTCGTAGAACGGGGTGATGGTGTCGCCCATGCGCACGCCGCCGTCGACGCGGATGTCGCCGTTGGCAAACGCGGTGTGCGGCGGCAGCCCCAGGTAGGCGAGCGTGCCGATGGACGGCAGAAAGCCCTTCTCGGGGTTCTCGGCGTAGATGCGGGCCTCGATGGCGTGGCCGTTGATGCGCAGGTCTTCCTGGCGCGCGGGCAGCGGCTGGCCGGCGGCGACGCGCAGTTGCCATTCGACGAGGTCGTGGCCGGTGATCATTTCGGTGACCGGGTGCTCGACCTGCAGGCGCGTGTTCATTTCCATGAAGTAGAAGCGGCCGTCGGGCTCGGCGATGAATTCCACCGTGCCCGCGCCCACGTAGCCGACGGCGCGCGCGGCAGAGACGGCGGCTTCGCCCATGGCGCGGCGGCGTTCTTCGGTTATGCCGGGGGCGGGGGCTTCTTCGATGACCTTCTGGTGGCGGCGCTGCACGGAGCAGTCGCGCTCGAAGAGGTACACGCAGTTGCCGTGCGTGTCGGCGAACACCTGGATTTCGATGTGGCGCGGCTTTTGCAGATAGCGTTCGATCAGGACGCGGTCGTCGCCAAAGCTGGAGGCGGCTTCGCGCTGGCACGAGGCCAGTGCGTCGAGGAACGCGCCGGAGGATTCGACGATGCGCATGCCCTTGCCGCCGCCGCCCGCGCTGGCCTTGATGAGGACGGGATAGCCGATGGCGTCGGCCTGCGTTTTGAGGAACTGCGGGTCCTGGTTGTCGCCGTGATAGCCGGGCACGAGCGGCACACCGGCCTTTTCCATGAGGGTCTTGGCGGCGGACTTGCTGCCCATGGCGGCGATGGCCGATGCGGGCGGGCCGACGAAGGCGATGCCGGCATCTTGCGCGGCTTGAGCGAAGGCCTCGTTCTCGGACAGGAAGCCGTAGCCGGGATGGATGGCGCCGGCGCCGGTGTCGCGCGCGGCCTGCAGGATGGCGTCGGCGCGCAGGTAGCTGGCGCGCGGCTCGGAGCCGCCGATGTAGACGGCCTGGTCGCAGGCGGCGACGTGGCGCGAGTTGGCGTCCGCGTCGGAATAGACGGCGACGGTGCGCAGGCCCATGCGGCGGGCGGTGGCGGCGACGCGGCAGGCGATTTCGCCGCGGTTGGCAATCAGCACAGTATCGAACATTGCGTTATCCAAGCTGAAGTGTTCGGAAAGGGCGCGAAGCGCGTAGAAGTGGGGTGCGGCCTATGCGTGCGACCTACATCCGGAAGACACCGAACTTGGTGTCTTCAATCGGCGCGTTCAGCGCGGCGGACAACGCCAGTCCCAGCACGCGGCGCGTGTCGGCGGGGGCGATGATGCCGTCATCCCACAACCGCGCAGTGGCGTAATACGGATGGCCTTCGCGCTCGTACTGGTCGCGGATCGGGGCCTTGAACGCCGTCTCTTCATCCGCCGACCATTGCCCGCCGCGCGCTTCGATGCCGTCGCGCTTCACCGTCGCCAGCACGCTTGCCGCCTGCTCGCCGCCCATGACGGAGATGCGGGCGTTGGGCCACATGAAGAGCATGCGCGGCGAATAGGCGCGGCCGCACATGCCGTAGTTGCCGGCGCCGAACGAGCCGCCGATCAGGACGGTGAACTTGGGCACGTTGGCGGTGGCGACGGCCGTCACCATCTTGGCGCCGTGGCGCGCGATGCCTTCGTTTTCGTACTTGCGGCCGACCATGAAGCCGGTGATGTTCTGCAGGAAGACCAGCGGGATCTTGCGTTGCGCGCACAGTTCGATGAAGTGCGCGCCCTTCTGCGCGGACTCGGAGAACAGGATGCCGTTGTTGGCGACGATGCCGACGGGCATGCCGTGGATGTGCGCAAAGCCGGTGACCAGCGTGGGGCCGAAGCGCGCCTTGAACTCGTCGAACTCGGAGCCGTCGACGATGCGCGCGATGACTTCGCGCACGTCGTAGGGCTTGCGGGTGTCGGCGGGAATGATGCCGTTCAGTTCGCTGGGATCGAAGCGCGGCTCGCGCACGGGAATCGTGGCCAGCGGCTGCGGCTTTTTGCGGTTCAGGCGCGCTACCGCATTGCGAGCCAGTTGCAGCGCGTGCATGTCGTTGGCGGCCAGGTGGTCGACCACGCCGGACAGGCGCGTGTGCACGTCGCCGCCGCCCAGGTCTTCGGCGCTGACTTCTTCGCCGGTGGCGGCCTTGACCAGCGGCGGGCCGCCCAGAAAGATGGTGCCCTGGTTGCGCACGATGATGGACTCGTCGCTCATGGCGGGCACATAGGCGCCGCCGGCGGTGCACGAACCCATCACCACGGCGATCTGCGCGATGCCTTGCGCCGACATCTGCGCCTGGTTGTAGAAGATGCGGCCGAAGTGGTCGCGGTCGGGAAAGACCTCGTCCTGCTGCGGCAGGTTGGCGCCGCCCGAGTCCACCAGATACACGCACGGCAGGTTGTTCTGCGCGGCGATCTCTTGCGCGCGCAAGTGCTTTTTGACCGTCATCGGATAGTAGGTGCCGCCCTTGACCGTGGCGTCGTTGCAGACGATGACGCACTCGGTGCCGGACACGCGACCGATGCCGGTGATGACGCCCGCGCCGGGCGCGTCGCCGTCATACATGCCGTGCGCCGCCATCGGCGACAGTTCCAGGAACGGGGTGCCCGGATCGATCAGGTTCTCCACGCGGTCGCGCGGCAGGAGCTTGCCGCGCGCCGTGTGCTTGGCGCGAGCGGATTCGCTGCCGCCCAAGGCCGTCTGCGCCAGTTGCTGGTTCAGATCGTCCAGTTGCGCCTGCATGGCGCTGGCGTTGTCGATGTAGTCCTGCGACCGCGGATTGATGCGGGATTCGATGATGGGCATGGGGTACCACCCGTCCTGCTTGATTGGAATTTGAAGGCGCTCGGTGTGAGCGGGTTGTCTCGCTGCCCGGTGGGCCGGGCATTCTTGTCGATTGGAAAAATCAGGATTTCGTTGCGCCTTTCCTGCTTGGCCCGCGACCGACCCGTCGCGGTGGTTGCCATGCCAGAAAGGCGCAGCGGAATCCTGCTCAAGGAACGGGCCGAAGCCCGCACCTCAAGCAGGCAGCTGCTTAGACCATTTCGATAGCCATCGCGACGGCTTCGCCGCCGCCGATGCACAGCGTGGCCACGCCGCGCTTGCCGCCGGTCTTGCGCAGGGCGCCGATCAGAGTGGCCATCAGGCGTGCGCCGGAGGCGCCGATCGGGTGGCCCAGCGCGGTGGCGCCGCCGTGGATGTTGACCTTTTCAGGCGAGAGCTTGAAGTCGGTCATGGCGGCCATGGTGACCACTGCGAAGGCTTCGTTGATCTCGTACAGGTCCACGTCCTCGGCCTTCCAGCCGGTCTTGTTGAACAGGTTCTTCAGCGCGCCGACGGGGGCGGTGGTGAACCAGTTGGGTTCCTGCGAGTGCTGCGAGTGCGCGACGATGCGGGCCAGCGGTTTGACGCCGAGCTTTTCGGCGGTGGACGCGCGCATCAGCACCATGGCGGCGGCGCCGTCGGAGATCGACGACGAGTTCGCGGCGGTGACAGTGCCGTCCTTCTTGAACGCGGGCTTGAGCGTCGGGATCTTTTCCGGCATGGCCTTGGTGGGCGCTTCGTCGGTGTCGATCACGGTGTCGCCCTTGCGGCCAGCCACGGTGACGGGGGCGATTTCCCACTTGAAGCTGCCGTCTTCCGAAGCGGCGCGCGCGCGGCGCAGCGATTCCAGCGAGAACGCGTCCTGCTGTTCGCGCGTGAACGAGTACTTGGAGGCGCAGTCCTCGGCGAACACGCCCATGGCTTTGCCCTTGTCGTAGGCGTCTTCCAGGCCGTCCAGCGCCATGTGGTCGTACACGGTGTTGTGGCCGTAGCGGTAGCCCTGGCGGCCCTTGAGCAGCAGGTAGGGTGCGTTGCTCATGCTTTCCTGGCCGCCGGCGACGACGATCTCGGCGCTGCCCGAGGCCAGCAGATCATGACCGAACATCGCGGCCTTCAGGCCCGAGCCGCAAACCTTGTGGATGGTGGTGCACGCCACGCCCAGCGGCAGGCCGGCGCCCAGCGCGGCCTGACGGGCGGGCGCCTGGCCCTGGCCGGCTTGCAGCACGTTGCCCATGATGACTTCGTCGACCTGCTCGGGTTTGATGCCGGCGCGTTCGACGGCGGCCTTGATGGCGACCGAGCCCAGCTCGTGCGCGGCCAGGCCGGACAGGTTGCCCAGCATGCCGCCCATGGGCGTGCGGGCGACGGAAACGATGACGATGGGATCTGACATGACTTGCTCCTGTGAGGGTCGGGACAGCGATTGGGTTACAACACCGCGTTGCCGTTTGAAGGGCGGTCTGCACGCAGGCGTCTGTCCTTATCGTAAGGGAAAAATTCTTCGATCCGGCCTTGCGCCACGTGGGCGCGGCAGGCCTGCCACCAGTCCGGTTCCAGCAGGTCGGCATGGTGACGCATGAAGGCGCCGCGCACGCGCGCGTCGCCCAGCAGGAAGCGGCCGAATTCCTCGGGGAAGACGTCGTTCGGGCCGATGGCGTACCAGGGTTCGGAAGCCATCTCCGCTTCTTCGTTCGGGGCCGGCGGGATGCGCCGGAAGTTCATCTCGGTCATGCGCTGGATTTCGTCGTAGTCATAAAAGACGACGCGGCCCAGGCGCGTGACGCCGAAATTCTTGTAAAGCATGTCGCCGGGGAAGATGTTGGCCGCGGCCAGTTGCCGGATGGCGTCCCCGTATTCGCGCACGGCGTGGTCCAGCAGCGCGTCCGGCGCCTGCTGCAGATACAGGTTCAGCGGCGTCATCCGGCGTTCGATGTAGACGTGGCGGATGACGACGGTGTCGCCGGTTTCCTCGATAAGGCTGGGCACCAGGCGCCGCAGTTCGTCCAGCAGCGCGGGCGCAAAGCGGGCGCGCGGCAGGGCGACCTGTGAATATTCCCAGGTGTCGGCCATGCGGCCCACGCGGTCGTGCAGCTTGACCATCTGATACTTGCGCCGCACGGTGGCGTGGTCCATGCCGTCCTTGTCGATGCGGTCCTTGATGAGCTTGAACACGTACGGATAGGACGGCAGCGTGAACACGCACATCACCATGCCCTTGATGCCGGGCGCGATGTCGAAGGCGTCGCGCGAGTGGGCCAGGTGGTGCAGGAAGTCGCGGTAGAACAGCGTCTTGCCCTGCTTTTGCAGGCCGATCATGGTGTAGAGCTCGGCCTTGGGCTTGCGCGGCAACAGGCTCGACAGAAAATTCACCACGGCCGCGGGCGTTTCCATGTCCACCAGGAAATACGCGCGGGTAAAGCTGAACAGCGTGCTCAGGTCGTCCGCGCCCAGCAGCAGCGCGTCCAGCGTCACCTGCCCCGCCGGATTGCGCGTCAGCGCGATGGCAAAGGGATAGACGGTGGTCTGGTTGATCAGGCGGCCGACGATGTACGCGCCCTTGTTGCGAAAGAACAGCGACCCCAGCGCGTGGAGCTGGCAGTCGGTGGCGATGCGCCGGCCGACGTGGCGCGGCAGCACCGCGCGCAGCTTGGAGACGGCGGCGCGCGCCAGCAGGCGGGTGTCGCGCGGCAGGTCTTCAAAAGGCAGCGCCAGACCGAAGTCGGCCACCATGCGGATCAGGCTTTTTTCCAGGCCGTCGGTCACCGGGTAGTACACGCGGTAGGACGGCACGCTGCTGTCCAGGTAGTCGGTGGCGACCGCCGGCCTGACGAACAGGAAATCGTTGTGGAAGTAGTCGCGGTGCAGCAGCCGGCACGAGACCGAGTTGAAGAAGGTCTCGGCGCATTCGGGCTGGCGGTGTTCGCCCAAGAGGCCGACGAACTCCTGCTTGATCTGCTGCCAGTACGCCGTCTGCGCGTCGGTCAGGGACGGGGCGGCGGCGCCGTTGCCGTTCTTGGCGGCGTGCTCGGCGCCGTTGCCCGTGCCGCCGACCGCACCCTCTGGCCGGCCGCGCAGCACGCCTTCCAGTTGCGTGGCGCATTCGCGCACGCGCATGTCGTAGTACTCGATGCGTTCGCGCGACAGGTGCTGGATGCCGTGCCAGTCGCCGGATTCAAACAGCGCCTTGGCGCGCTGCGCGCTGTAGCGGAACAGCGCGTAGTGCCGGTCAAAGCCGGCCAGGATCAGGCGCGCGACCTCCAGCGGCGAGGGTCCCGGCGCGGGAGCCTGCTCGATGTGCTGGATGTCGGACGTGCGGATCATGGCGAGGGCTGTGGATAAGGCTTCAGGCGGTTTCGTTGAAGAGTTCGCGGCCGATCAGCATGCGCCGGATTTCGCTGGTGCCGGCGCCAATTTCGTACAGCTTGGCGTCGCGCCACAGGCGGCCGACCGGGTATTCGTTGATGTAGCCGTTGCCGCCCAGGATCTGCACGCCCTCGCCCGCCATCCAGGTGGCCTTTTCGGCGGTGTACAGAATGAGCGCGGCGCAGTCCTTGCGCACCTGGCGCACGTGGTCGGACCCCAGTTTGTCCAGGTTCTTGCCCACCTGATAGCAGAAGGCGCGGCTGGCTTGCAGCGTGGTGTACAGGTCGGCGACCTTGCCCTGGATGAGCTGGAATTCGCCGATGGCCTGGCCGAACTGCTTGCGGTCGTGGATGTAAGGCACCACCACGTCCATCACGGCCTGCATGATGCCCAGCGGGCCGCCGGACAGCACCGCGCGTTCATAGTCCAGGCCGCTCATCAGCACCTTCACGCCGCCGTTGACCTGGCCCAGCACGTTTTCCTCGGGGATCTCGCAGTCCTGGAACACCAGCTCGCCGGTGTGGCTGCCGCGCATGCCCAGCTTGTCCAGCTTCTGCGCGACGGAAAAACCCTTGAAGCCCTTTTCGACCAGGAAGGCGGTGATGCCGCGCTGGTGGGCTTCGGGGTCGGTCTTGGCGTAGACGACAAGGGTGTCGGCGTCCGGGCCATTGGTGATCCACATCTTGGTGCCGTTCAGCACGTAGCGGTCGCCCTTCTTTTCCGCGCGCAGCTTCATGCTGACGACGTCGGACCCGGCGCCCGGCTCGCTCATGGCCAGCGCGCCGACGTGTTCGCCGGAGATCAGCTTGGGCAGGTACTTGGCCTTCTGGGCCGCCGTGCCGTTGCGGTTGATCTGGTTCACGCACAGGTTGGAGTGCGCGCCGTACGACAGGCCGATGGAGGCGCTGGCGCGGGAGATTTCTTCCATGACGACCATGTGGGCCAGGTAACCCATGTTGGCGCCGCCGTATTCCTCGTCGGCGGTCATGCCCAGCACGCCGAGGTCTCCGAATTTGCGCCACAAGTCCATCGGGAACTGGTCGCTGCGATCGACTTCCGCGGCGCGCGGCGCGATCTCGGCCTGCGCGAAGTTGCGTACGGCGTCGCGCAGCATGTCCAGGTCTTCGCCCAGGTCGAAGTTCAGGCCGGGAAGATTCATCAGTGTCTCCGTGATAGTAGGTGCTTACATTCATGGATCTGCGCGGGCGTGTCTTGGCCGCCGTCGCGGGGGTGATCCATGATGCGCCGATCGTCCGGCGCTGCGCAATGATGCAGTGCAAATATTACGTTTACGTAAACGTAAATTGGATAAGGGTTATCCCTAGCGCCCTGCGCGCCGTTGCGGCGGTGACGATGGGCAATACTTGATATGACCCTTTAATCCTGAAATATCCGATGGAGTCTGCTGTGCTCGAACTATCCAACCTGGACGACATCGTGGCGTTGCGCCGCGACATCCACATGCACCCGGAGCTTTGCTACGAAGAGCACCGCACGGCCAAGGTGGTGGCCGATACGCTGCGCGGCTGGGGCATCGAAACGCACACGGGCATTGCCAAGACGGGCGTGGTGGGCGTGATCAAGCGGGGCACGTCGGACCGGGCCATCATGCTGCGCGCCGACATGGATGCGCTGCCCATGCAGGAAGAAAACCAGTTCGAGCATCGCTCGCGCCACGACGGCAAGATGCACGGCTGCGGCCACGACGGCCATACCGCAATGCTGCTGGCTGCGGCGCAGCATTTGCAGACCGCGGGCGGCTTCGACGGCACGGTCTACCTGTGCTTTCAGCCGGCCGAGGAAGGCGGTGCGGGCGGCCGGGCGATGATCCAGGATGGCCTGTTCACGCGCTTTCCGTGCGAGGCCGTGTTTGGCATGCATAACTGGCCGGGATTGCCGGCCGGCGCGTTCGGCGTCTGTGCCGGTCCCATGATGGCGGCGGCCAACGGCTTCAAGATCACGGTCAAGGGCAAGGGCGGCCACGCCGCCGCGCCGCAGGACTGCAACGATCCGGTGCCGGCGCTCTTTGCCATCGGCCAGTCGCTGCAGACGATCCTGACGCGCAGCAAGCGTCCGCTGGATGCGGCGGTGCTGTCGATCACGCAGGTGCAGGCGGGCGGCAGCGTCATCAACGTGATTCCCAATACCGCGTGGCTGGGCGGGTCGGTGCGCGCGTACAGCACCGATGTGGTGGATTTGATCGAACGGCGCATGCAGGAGATCGCACCCAGCATTGCCGCGGCGCACGGCTGCGAAGCCGAGGTGTACTTCGAGCGTCGCTACCCGGCGCTGGTCAATACCGTGGCCGAGACCGAATTCTGCATGGGCGTGATGCGCGAGGTCGTGGGCGAGGATCGCGCACTCACCATCGAACCGGCCATGGCATCGGAAGACTTTGCCTTCCTGCTGCAGGAAAAGCCCGGATGCTACGTGTTCCTGGGCAATGGCGACGGCGAACACCGCATGGCGGGCCACGGTCTGGGCCCGTGCATGCTGCACAACGCCAGCTATGACTTCAATGATTCCTTGATTCCGGCGGGGGCGTCGTACTGGGTTCGCTTGGCGCAACGCTACCTCGCTTGATGGGCTTTACCGCAATCCGTTTCACCAACGCAGTGCTACGCAACATCACCAGGACGATATGAAAAAGAAGACATTGCTGACCAAGGCCGCGGGGGCGGCCCTGGCAATCATGGCGAGCGGCGCGATGGCGCAGAGCTGGCCGGCCAAGCCCGTCACCGTAGTCGTGCCCTACACCGCCGGCGGCAGCGCCGATGCGATCGCGCGGCGTCTGGGCGACGCGTTGCGCAAGGAAGCGAACATCACGGTCATCGTCGAGAACAAGCCGGGCGCGGGCGCGTCGGTGGGCACCGACTACGTGGCGCGCGCGCAGCCGGACGGCACCACGCTGCTGCTGGCCTCCACCAGCCCGCTGACGATCTTTCCGCATCTGGCCAAGACCAATTACGACCCGATGAAGGACCTGACGCCGGTGGCCAGCGTGGCCGTGGCGCCGGTGGCCATCGTGGCGACCAAGGCGTTGCCGGTGAAGGATTTTGCGGGCCTGGTGGAATACGCCAAGTCGCATCCCGAAGGCGTACGCTATGGCACGCCGGGCCAGGGCACGGTCGCGCATATCGGCATGGCGGCGGTCACCGCGCAGACCGGCACCAAGATGCTGCACGTGCCGTATCGCGGCAACAGCCAGGCGCTGACCGACGGCCTGGGCGGCGTGGTGGAACTGCTGGTGGTCAACAGCGACGTCGTGCTGCCGCACGTGGCCAATGGCGCGCTCAAGCCGCTGGCGGTGATGGCGCCGCAGCGTCTGGCCGCGTGGCCGGATGTGCCGACGATGGCCGAGCTGAAGCTGCCGCAGGCGCAGTACTACTCGAACTTCGGCATCTTCGCGCCGGCCAACCTGCCGCCCACGGTGTCGCAGCCGTTGCAGGCGGCGTTGACCAAGGCGGTGGCCAGCGCCGAGTTTCAGGAGCTGCTGGCCAAGTCGTTCCTGCAGCCGGGCACGGCGTCGGGCGAGGCCTTTGCCAAGCAGGTGCAGGCCGAGTTCACGAACAACGCCCGTCTAATCAAGGACGGCAACATCAAGGCGGAGTGATCGGCGGGGCAGAAATGAGCGCCCCGCAACAAAAAGCGCGCGGCCCTTCAAGGGTACGCGCGCTTTTTCGTTTGTGCCGGTCAGACGGCCCGGATCACGTCCCGCGCGGCCCGAACATGATCACCAGCATGCCGGCGATGCACAGGCCCACGCCGATCCAGTCGCTCGCGCTGGGACGCACCCCGTCCACCGCCCACAGCCATAGCAGCGCCATGCCGATGTAGACGCCGCCGTACGCGGCATAGACCCGGCCCGACGCCGTGGGGTGCAGGGTCAGCAGCCAGGCGAACAGCGCCAGGCTCACCGCGGCGGGCGCCAGCAGCCAGATGGAATGGCCCTTGCGCAGCCACAGATAGGGAAGATAGCAGCCGATGATTTCCGCGAGCGCGGTCAGGACGAAGAGCCCTATGGTTTGAAAAACGGCCATGCGAACTACGGCTTCTGCGCCAAGAGGACGCGGCACTGGCGTTCCTGCTCGCTGATTTCCTGCAGGGTGTCGTCGATGTCGCGGCGCTGCTGCTCGAGCGTGACGCGATGCTGTTCCAGCACGGCCAGGTACTGGCGCAACTGCACGTCGGTGTCGCCGGGCCCGTCGTACATGTCGATGAGCGTCAGGATCTCGGACAGTTGCAGGCCCAGCCGCTTGCCGCGCAAGGCCAGCTTCAGGCGCGTGCGGTCGCGCGGTCCGAAGATGCGGTTGCGGCCCTCGCGCGCCGGGCTGACGATCCCCTGGTCTTCGTAGAAGCGGATCGTGCGGGGCGTGACGTCGAACTCGCGGGCGAGCTCGGAGATGGTCCAGGTTGACGAGGGCATGCGACGTGTGGCAGTTTACGTAAACGTAAATTATGATGACTTGACGTGATCGTCAAGCGTGGAGCGAGAGGCAATGAACCCCAACGAACAGAAGCTTCAGTATCCCTGGGCCGATTTTCAGCCCGAGGCCGGCCGCGCGCATGCGGTGGCGGAGGGCGTCAAATGGATCCGGATGCCGCTGCCGTTCGCGCTGGATCATATCAACCTCTGGCTGCTGCGCGACAACATCGACGGCCAGGACGGCTGGACCATCGTCGACTGCGGCATTTCGCGCGACGAAGTGAAGACGCTGTGGGAAGACGTGTTCAAGAACGAGCTGGACGGCCTGCCCGTGCTGCGCGTGCTGGTCACCCACATGCATCCGGACCACATCGGCCTGGCCTACTGGCTGTGCGAGCGCTGGAACGCGCGGCTGTGGATGACGATGACGGACTTCATGGTGGCGTCGCTGTGGTCGTCGCGCCGCACCGATGCCGGCGCGGGGCCGGGCGGCCAATCGGCGGTCGAGCACTTTGCCCGCCACGGCCTGACGGACCCGGACGCGCAGGAACAGATCCGCCAGCGCGCCAACTATTTCCCTAACCTGGTGCCCGCCGTGCCGTCGCGCTATACGCGCATCATGGACGGCGATCAGGTGCGGATCGGCGGGCGCGATTGGCGCGTCATCGTGGGCTACGGCCATGCGCCGGAACACGCGTCGCTGTTCTCGCCCGACCTGGGCGTGCTCATCTCCGGCGACATGGTCCTGCCGCGCATTTCGACCAACGTCAGCGTGTTCGATTACGAACCCGACGCCAATCCCCTGCCCCTGTATTTGCGTTCACTGGACGGGTACGACGGCCTGCCGGACGACACGCTGGTGCTGCCGTCGCATGGCCGCCCGTTCAAGGGTCTGCATGAGCGCATCGCGCAGCAGCACGAGCATCATCGGGATCGGCTGGCGGAAGTGCTGGAAGCCTGTGCCGTGACGCCGCAATCGACGTCGGATATCGTGCCGGTGCTGTTCAAGCGCAAGCTGGATTTGCACCAGTTGACGTTCGCGATGGGCGAGGCGCTGGCGCATCTGCATGCGCTGTATTTTGAAGGCAAGCTGACTCGGGCGCAGGATGCCGATGGCATCGTGCGGTTCAAGGCGCGCGCAAACTAGCGCGACGCCGTCGCCAGCCTGACCGCCAGCCCCACGAACACCAGTGCCGCAATGCGATTCAGCCAGCGCTTGGCCGTCACCGAGCGCTGCAGCAGTTCACCAAATGCGCCCGAGAAGAACGCGATCGCGCCGAACACCAGCAGCGTGGACACGATGAACACTGCGCCCAGTTGCATCGTCTGCACGCCCACCGATCCCAGCCGCGGCGACGTGAATTGCGGCAGGAAGGCAAAGAAGAACAGCAGCACCTTGGGATTGGTGAGGTTCATGACGATGCCGCGGCGGTACAGCGCGCCGGGGCGCATGGGTTCAGGACGTTTGCCGTCTTCGGATTCGACGGGGGCGCGCAGGATCTGCCAGGCCAGGTACGCCAGATAGGCCGCGCCCGCCAGCTTGAGCACCGTGAACGCGATGGGCGACGCGGCGAAGACGGCAGCCAACCCGACCGCAACCGCCGCCGTGTGTCCGAGCAGTCCGGTGCACAGCCCCAGCACCACGAACATGCCCGCCTTGCGTCCCCAGATGGCGGACTGCATCAACACGAATAGATTGTCCGGCCCCGGCGTCAGCGCCAGCAGTACGGCAATGCCAAAGAATGCGATGAGGGTGTCGAGGGGCAGCATGGGGCGGGACGGTGGCGGATAGCAAGTGGCATGATAAGGGCAAAGCCGACCACGACAGGAGACAGACCGATCATGACCGTTGCCGCTCAGAACGCCATTAACGCCACCGACGCCCTGCCCGATGCCGCGCTCGAGGACTGGCTGCTTGCCCGCCACAGCTGCCGAGCCTTCCTGCCGAAGCCCGTGCCTCGCACGACCGTCGAGCGCATTTTGACGCTGGCGCAGCGCACGGCGTCCTGGTGCAACTGCCAGCCGTGGCAGGTGGCGATCACCGAGGGCGAAGGGACCCGGCGGCTGCGCGACGCGCTGGAGCGCCGCGCGCAGGTCGCGGGCTTTACGCCTGATTTCCCGTTTCCGCGCGAATACCGCGACGAGTACCTGGCCCGCCGCCGCGAATCGGGCTTTCAGCTGTACGGCGCAGTGGGCGTGCCGCGCGGCGACCGCGAAGCCTACCGGCGCCAGGAGATGCGCAACTTCGCCCTCTTTGACGCGCCGCACGTCGCCATCATCACGACCGACGAGGCACTGGGCGAGTACGGCGCGATGGATTGCGGCGGGTACGTCGCCAATTTTCTGCTGGCGGCCCAGGCCAACGGCGTCGCGACCGTGGCGCAGGCATCGCTGGCCATGTATCCCGAGGTATTGCGCGAAGTACTGGGCATCGCACCCGGCCGGCGCGTAGTCTGCGGCATCTCGTTCGGCTTCGAGGACACGGCGCATCCGGCCAACAGCTACCGCACCCGGCGTGCGGATTTGTCCGAGACGATTCAATGGATCGGCTGAAATTCCCGCCGCGTCCTGATATGGTTTGGCTTTCCCGGTTTTGACGCACCTCTACAAGATGCCTACCAAACACATCGATACGGTTCTCCAGCACGCGGGCACCGCCCCGTTCAATCCCGAGACCGGCACGGCGCCGGTGCCGTTGCCGCCCATGCGGGCCAGCACGGTGCGCTTTGCCAACATCGCCGCGCTGGAAAACGCGCAGCGCAGCAAGGCGGCCGGCGGCCGCGCGTCCACGTACGGGCGCATGGGCATGGACACCCATGCCGCGCTGGAAGAGGTCTTCACGCAGCTGGAAGGCGGCACGCACTGCTATCTGGCGTCCTCGGGCCTGTCGGCCATGACGATGGTGATGATGGCGCTGTGCTCGGCGGGCGATCACGCTTTGATCTCCGACAGCGTGTATGGCCCGATGCGCGAGCTGGACGATGCGGTGCTCAAGCGCATGAACATCGAGATCACGTATTTTGCCGCTGGCGAAGACATCGATGCACTGGTGCGGCCCAACACCAAGCTGTTGTACGTGGAATCGCCCGGTTCGCTGCTGTTCGAGATGCTGGACATGGGCGCCATGGCTGCCATCGCGCAGCGCCACGGGCTGGTGCTGGCCACCGACAATACCTGGGGTTCCGGCTACATCTACCGGCCGCTGACGCTGGGCGCGCAGGTCTCGGTCATTGCCGGCACCAAGTACGTGGGCGGGCACTCCGACCTGATGCTGGGCGCGGTGGTCACCAACGACGAGGGCATCGCCCGCAAGCTGAACCGCACGCAGTACGCGATGGGGTATTCGATCAGCGCCGACGACGCGTGGCTGGCGCTGCGCGGCGTGCGCACCATGCCCATCCGCATGGCGCAGCACGCGCGTCACGCGATGCAGGTGTGCGAGTTCCTGGATTCCCGTCCCGAGACCGTGCGCCTGTTCCATCCGGCCTGGCCCAAGGATCCCGGCCACGAATTGTGGCAACGCGATTGCACGGGTTCGAACGGCATGCTGTCGGCCGAACTGGCCCTGTCCCCGGCCGCCGCGCGCCGCTTTGTCGATGCGCTGACGCTCTTTGGCATCGGTTTCTCGTGGGGCGGCTATGAAAGCCTGGTGCAGCTCGTATCGCCGAAGGATCTGTCCAAGCACGGCTATTGGGGCGAAGGCGAGAACCCGGTCGTGCGCCTGCATATCGGGCTGGAATCGCCCGAGGACATCATTGCGGACCTGAAGCAGGCTTTTGAGCAGGCTGCGGCGGTCAAGTAATAGCCGCGCTCGGTACCCTGGCAGCCGCCGCGTTCGCATGCGGCTTGGCCGGCTGAACGGAACCCGAAACAAAAACGCCCCGGCCTGAAAAGGCACGGGGCGTTTGCCATGCGGATCCTTGCGCAGATTACTTCGCGCGCGCCATCGGAATCAGCGCGTTGACTTCCTTCAGCGCGCCTTCGTAGCTGTTGCCCGCCATGACCGGCGAGGTCATGAACTTGCCGCCCACGGCGAAGGACGGCGTGCCTTCGATGCGATAGGCCTCGGCCAGCTGGTTGGCGCGCTGCACCTGGGTCTGCACGCTGAACGAATCGAACACCGAGTCGAACTTGGCGCGGTCCACGCCCTGGGTCGCAATCCACTCACCCATGGCCTTCTTGTCGAACAGGCGCTTGTGCTCGCCGTGGATGGCCGTGAAGACCTTCGGGTGCAGGTCGGGACGGTCCAGGGCCAGCAGCGTGTAGTACAGCTGCTGCAGCGGCTTCATGCCGGCGTTGAAGGCGATGGGAACCTGCTTGAGCACGACGTCGGACGGCGCGGTCTTGGCCCAGTCTTCGACCATGGGTTCCATGGCGGCGCAGTGCGGGCAGGTGTAGGCAAAGAATTCCAGGACCTCGACCTTGCCCGGGGTGTCCGACGGCAGCGGCGGGTTGATCGGCACGTACTGCTGGGCGCCTTGCGCGTGGCTGGCCGGGCTGAAGAACGCCGTGGCGGTCAGCGCGGCGGCTGCCAGGATGCGGATGAGCTTGGGGGACAGCATGGGTGAGGTTCCTGAATAAAAGGCTACAGACAGGCCCGGGGCCGGATTAGTTCAATGCAAAACGATCCGCCGCGCGGCGCTATTGGCGCACTACGGCGGTTTCGATCTTGTTCTCGCCCAGGCGGCCGCGCGCCCGGTTCATGTCGTCCAGGCGGGCAAACGGACCGACCCGGACGCGGTTGATGGGCTTGCCGTTGAGTTCGGCCTTCTGCACCGCGACGGGCAGGCCCAGCAGGATGATGCGTGCCTTGAGCGATTCGGCGTCGTTCTCGCCGCGGAAGGCGCCGGCTTGCAGGTAGTACGTGCCGGTGGCGGCGGGCGCAGACGGCTTGGCGGCTGCCGTCGCCGTGGGGGCGGCCTTGGAGATGGGCGTGGGCGCGGATGCCGTGGCGGGCGGGGCCGACGGCGCAGCAGCCGGCGCCCGGGAGGTCGGCAGCGTGGCGATCAGCGCGCCCAGGTCGTCCAGCTTGGAGGGGGTTTCGTCGCCCTTGGCCGGTGCGCCTGCACCCGGCAGCGGGGCCGGCGCGGTGGCGGTGGGACCGGTGGGCGGCGCGCCCGCCGCCCCGTCGCGGCCGTACAGGCCGGCGTTGGGGTCCGGCGCCGAGCGCGGATCGGGCAGCTTGCCCGTATCGCCCTGGCGGCTGGCCCGGTCCACGAAGGGAACGGGCGCTTTGGTGACATAGAACGCGACGACGGCGGCGACGATCAGCCCGATCAGCAGACCGGCCAGCGCCCCGTACAGGGTGCTGCCGCTTTCGCCGGAGGAACGGCGGGTGGATTTGCGCTTGGTTGCCATGAACCGATGTTACATCCGCTCGGGCGCGGAAACGCCCAAGAGCGCGAGGCCGTTGGCCAGCACCTGGCGGGTGGTGGCGGCCAGGCGCAGGCGGGCCAGCTTCACGGCAGTGTCGTCGACCAGCACGCGCTCGGCGTTGTACCAGGCGTGGAAGTCCGACGCGCAGTCGCGCAGCCAGAACGCGATGTGGTGCGGCGACAGATCCTGGGCGGCCAGCGCCACCACCTGGGGGAACTCGGCCAGGCGCTGCATCAGCGCGAATTCGGTCGGCGCGGTCAGGAGCGAGGCGTCGGCCTGGGCCACGTCTGCGGCGGGCATGCCCGCGTTGTTGATGACCGAGCAGATGCGCGCGTGGGCGTACTGGATGTAATAGACGGGGTTCTCGTCGCTCTTGGACAGGGCCAGGTCCACGTCGAACACGAATTCCGTGTCGGCGCGGCGCTGGATAAGGAAGTAGCGCACCGCGTCACGGCCCACCCAGTCGATCAGGTCGCGCATGGTGACGTAGCTGCCGGCGCGCTTGGAGATCTTGACCTCTTCGCCGCCGCGCATCACCTTGACCATCTTGTGCAGCACGTAGGACGGGTAGTCCTTCGGGATGCCCTCTTCCAGCGCCTGCAGGCCGGCGCGCACGCGGGCCACGGTGCCGTGGTGGTCGCTGCCCTGGATGTTCACGGCGCGGTGAAAGCCGCGCTCCCATTTGGCCTTGTGGTAGGCGACGTCAGGGACGAAATAGGTGTAGCCACCCTCGCTCTTGCGCATGACGCGGTCTTTGTCGTCACCCGTGCCCAGTTCGGTGGTGCGCAGCCACAGCGCGCCGCCCTCTTCGTAGGTATGGCCGCCGGCGACCAGCGCCTTGACCGTCGCTTCGACGCGGCCGGACGTGTAGAGCGAGCTTTCCAGGTAGTAATTGTCGAACGCCAGGCCGAAAGCCTGCAGGTCCAGGTCCTGCTCGCGGCGCAGGTAGGCCACGGCAAAGACGCGGATGTCGTCCAGGTTGTCGATGTTGCCCGTGGCGGTGACGGGCTCGCCGTCGGACGCCTGGATGGTCTTGCCTTCCTGGAAGTCGCGCGCGATGTCGGCGATGTAGTCGCCCTTGTAGCCGTCTTCGGGCCAGTCCGGGGATTCCGTGGTCAGGCCGCGGGCGCGGGCCTGCACGCTGATCGCCAGGTTATGGATCTGGTTGCCGGCGTCGTTGTAGTAGAACTCGCGGGTGACGTCCCAGCCGACGGCGTCGTACAGGCGGCACAGCGCGTCGCCCAGCGCGGCCTGGCGGGCATGGCCCACGTGCAGCGGGCCGGTGGGGTTGGCCGACACGAACTCGACCAGGATCTTTTCGCCCAGGCGCGCGGCGCGTCCGTACGTGTCGCCCTGCTCGGCCACCGCGGCGATCACTGCCTGGCGGGCCGCCGGGGTGATGCGCAGGTTGATGAAGCCGGGGCCGGCCACTTCGGCGCTCTCGACCAGCGCGGCGGCGTCGGGATTGGCCATCACGGCGTCGACGATGCCCTGGGCCAGTTCGCGGGGATTGCGGCGCGCGGGCTTGGCGAGCTGCATGGCCACGTTGGTGGCGACGTCGCCGTGGGCGGCAACCTTGGGGCGCTCCAGCAGCACGTTGGGCTGGGCGTCGGGCAGGCTTTGCGCGACGGCGGCCTGGATCAGGGAGATAAGCTGTTTTTGTTGCTCGAGGAGCATGGGCGTCTGGCGAGGTTCTGTGTGAGTGACGATGGCGGCACGGCGCTTGGAGCCGACTTGCGGCTTGCCGGCAATTCGCGCTACGCCCGCAGGCGAGCCCACGGTGCTGTCCGGCGGCGGCCGGCAAGCCGGTGCGCGCGTGCCGGAGTCAGGGCCGGCGCGGCGCCTGCTGTCACGGGAAACCCCTGAATCATAGTTGATTTGGGGGCGCCAGTTGGCATCATGGGGGCGTTGGGGTAGTGTACGGAGCTAAGGTAAACAATGTAGGAGACCGGAATATGCTGATCACTTTTCACTCCAAGGTCGTGGCCGAAGTCCTGATGCTGACCGACCACGCCGGCGCCCTGTTGCAGGCGGCTGGCAAGCCGGTCGGCGACAAGATCCCCGAGCGCGGCGTCTTCACCGTGGAGCAGCTTGGTCCGGCCATCAGCGGCATCGAACGCGCGATCGACGAATACCAGCATGCCCACGAAATCCCGGACGAGGACGACGAGGACAAAGCGCCCGCCGCCCCGATGGCGCGCGCGGTAGGCCTGAAGGAACGTGCCTTCCCCCTGCTGGACATGATGCGCCAGTCGCAGGCCGCCGGCGCCGAGGTCACCTGGGAAGTGTCGCGGGGCTGGTAGGAATATGTCGCCGGGCGGACAATCTGTCCGGCGTTTTTTGCCTACTCTACTGGCCTGACGCCCTCTGACGGAGCCCCATTCCCATGCGCAGCGACATCACCATCGTTTTCGACCCCCGGCGTTCGCTGGACCTTTCCGCGAACGTCGACACCTCTCCGCAACGCCAGGCCGATGCGCGCGATTGGTTTGACAGCGCCTGGGAAACCCTGGGCTGCGAGCCGCTGCGCCCCAGCGGCAAGGTCCTGTTGCTGGACAAGGTGCTGGGCGTGGCCGACGCGTTGGGCTACGACACGCTGTCCACCGACGAAAAAGAAGCCCGGGAGTTCGCCGAGCACCTGGCGCTGGCGCTGGAGCGTCCGCGCATCACGGTGGACCTGCCGGGCCTGACCGTCGGGTATTGATCCCCGCCACGTGTCCCCATGCGCAACAAACCCCGCCGAGGCGGGGTTTTTTGTTGCGGCGCGGCAGGTCGTCAGGGTCCTAGCGGATCCCCGCCCGCATGAACGACTGCACGAACTGGCGCTGGAACAGCAGGAACGCGATCAGCAGCGGCGCGGCCGACATCAGGGTCGCGGCGGTGATCACGGACCAGTCGATGCCCTGGTCCGTCGACGAGAACACCTGCAGGCCCACCGTCAGCGGCCGGGATTCGACCGAATTGGTGATGATCAGCGGCCACAGGAAGTTGTTCCAGTGGTGGCTGACCGACACCAGCCCGTAGGCGACGTAGATGGGCTTGGCCAGCGGCACGTAGACCTTCCAGAGGATCTGCAGCGCATTCGCGCCTTCCATGCGGGCCGCTTCTTCCAGTTCGCGCGGGACCGTCTTGAAGGTCTGGCGCAACAGGAAGATGCCGAAGGCCGAGGCAAAGTACGGCAGGCCGATCGCGAACACCGTGTCGCGCACGCCCAAGAGGCTCATCGACCGGTAGTTCTCCACCAGCAGCACGTCCGGCATGATCATCAGCTGCAACAGCACCAGCATGAAGACAAAATCGCGGCCGCGGAACTCGAAGCGCGCAAACGCGTAGCCGGCCAGCGTCGACAGCACGAGTTGCGCGGCCAGCACCATCGTGACCAGCACGAACGTGTTCAGGAAGTAGCGCGGAAACGGCGCCGCGTTCCAGGCGCGCACGAAGTTATCCAGCGTCAGCGGCGCGAAGAGATCAAAGCGGGTTGCGTAGGCCGGCGGATGGAACGCCGCCCACATCGCGTAGGCCAGCGGCAGAATCCACAACAGGCCCAGCGCCCACGCGCCCAGGGTATCGAGCTTGTCTTTCATTGGTAGTGCGTCCTGCGGTCCAGCCAGCGGAACTTGATCAGCGCGGTCAGCGCCAGCACCACCAGCAACACGACGGTCAGGGTCGCGGCGTAAGCCGTGTCCCAGAAGCTGAATCCCACCTGGTAGATGTAATAGAGCAGCAAGGTGCTGGCGTTGTCCGGTCCGCCTCGCGTCATCACGACCACATGGTCGACCAGCCGGAACGCGTTGATCAGCGCATTGATCAGCACGAAGAGCGTGGTGGGCATGAGCAGCGGCCACAGGATGCGGCGGAAATACTGCCAGCGCGAGGCGCCTTCCAGCATGGCCGCTTCACGCAGCGACGGCGACACCGTCTGCAGCGCCGCCAGATAGAAGATCATGAAAAAGCCGGCCTCTTTCCACACGGTGACCAGCATCAGCGCGGGCAGCGCGGTCTCGCGGTTGCCCAGCCAGTTGGGACCCGGCGCGCCGAACCAGCCCATTACCTGCGCGATCAGCCCGTATTGCGGCGTGTAGAAGAACAGCCATATGTTGGCGACTGCCACCATCGGCAGCACGGTCGGCGTGAAGTACGCCATGCGCAGGAACCCACGCCCGGCGAGGTTGCGGTTGACCCACAGCGCCATGATCAGCGCGATGCCGATCGAGGTAGGAATGGTGCCCAGCGCAAACCACAGGTTGTTCCACAACGACTGCCAGAACACGGGGTCGTCGCGCATGACGGCGTAGTTGTCCAGCCCGACGAAGCGGGCTGGGCGCGCGCCCTTTGGGGTGGAGAAAAAGCTGTGCCAAAGCGTCGCCACCGCCGGGTAATGCGTGAAGGCGGCGAGCAGCACGATGGCTGGCAGCAGAAGCAGCCAGCCATATAGCGCATTCAAAGAGCGGCTCATCGTGCGTGCGGTCGGTTTACTTGTAGGAACGCAGTATGCGATCGGACTCGCGCTGCGCGTCGGTCAGGGCCTGCTGCGGCGTCTTCGAGCCCGTCAGCGCTGCCTGCAGGGCGTCGTTCAGGGTCTTGGTGACGCGCTGGTTCTCATGCGTGGAGAATTCCGCCACGCTGACTTCCAGCTGGTCGCGCGCGACCGTGGCGGCCGGCACTTCCTGCGCGTACTTCTTCATCTTCTCGGTCTGCCAGGCGGCCGGCGTCACGGCCACGTAACCCGTGGCGATGCTCCAGTCGGCCGCGCGCTCGGGCGTGGTGGCCCACTGCGCGAACTTCAGCGCCGCCGCCTGCTGCTCCGGCGTGCCGCTCTTGAAGATGTAGAAGTTGCCGCCGCCCGTGGGGCTGCCGCCGCGCTTTTGCTGCGGCATCATCGCCACGCCGAACGGAAAGTCGGCGTTCTTGCGGATGTTGGTCAGGTTGCCGGTGGTGGTCCAGACCATGGCCGCCTTCTTTTCCAGGAAGTCCTTGGGCGTGGTGCCCCAGTCGATCGTGCCGGTCGGCATGATCTTGTGCTTGGCCGACAGGTCACGCCAGAACTGCGCGGCTTCGACCACCGCCGGCTTGTCCAGGTAGACCTCGTTGCCGGCTTCGTTCATCAGGATCGCGCCGTTGGGCGTGGTCAGCGCCTGGAACAGCCAGTACGCGAACGCGCCGCCCGACGGGATCTCGATGCCCCACTGCGTCGTGTTGCCCGAGGCGTCCTGCTTGGTCAGCTTCTTGCCGTATTCCACCAGCTCGGCCCAGGTCTTGGGCGGCTTTTCGGGATCCAGGCCGGCGGCTTTGAAGAGATCCTTGTTGTAGTACATGACGATCGTCGAACGCTGGAACGGCACGCCCCAGGTGTGGCCGCCGCTGCGGCTGTTCTGCATGAAGGCATCATAGAAGCCGCCCAGCCACTTCTTGTCGGCGTCGGTCTTGGCCAGGCCGTCGATCGGGACGATGGCGTCCTCGTCGATCAGCGTAAACATGTCGGTGGACAGCAGCACGGCCAGCTGCGGCGGGGTGCCGCCCTTGAGCGCGGTCAGCGCCTTGGCGATGGAGTCCTGGTACGAACCGGCGTAGATCGGCTTGATCTTGATGTTGGGATTTTCCTTCTGGAAATCCGTCACCATGTCGTCGACGATTTTGGTGATCGGGCCGCCGACGGCGACCGGGTAATAGAACTCGACCTCGACGGGCTTGTTCTGCGCCTGCACAGGCAGAGAAAGGCAGGCGGCGGCCAGGCTGGCGGCCAGGGTCTTCAGTACGATGCGTCGCATGTTGTGTTTCCTTCCTGTGGGTGGGGCCATTCCCTAGCGCCCGTCGGTGTTGATGACCGCCGAATCGGCGGCAAAGAAATGCTGTTGCCCGTCCGGCCAGGACAGGCGCAGCGGCTCGCCGGCGCTTGCGCGCAGATGGCCGCCTACCCGGACGGCCACGCCGCCCGTGTCGCCGATGCGGCACACCACGATGGAGTCCGCGCCGAAGTACTCCACGCTCTCGACGGTGGCCGCGATGCCGTCGCCGTCGATGCGTATATGTTCAGGCCGCACGCCCAGCTTCACGGCGCCCGCGGGCGCATTCGCGATGGCGGGACCTTGCGTGCCGGCGATCACCGTGGCGCCCGCTTGCTGCGTCAGGCTGATCAGGTTCATGGGCGGCGTGCCGATGAAGCGCGCCGCGAACTCGCTGGCGGGACGCGCATACAGGCCATCGGGCGTGTCGTGCTGTTCGATCTGGCCGCCGCGCAGCAGCACCACCTGATCGGCCATGCTCATAGCTTCAGTCTGATCGTGCGTGACGTAGACCATGGTGATGCCCAGGCTTTGCTGCAATGCGCGGATCTCGCGGCGCATCTCGTGGCGCAGCTGTGCGTCCAGATTGGAAAGGGGCTCGTCCATCAGGCAGACCGGCGCTTCGGAAATCACGGCGCGGCCCAGCGCCACGCGCTGCTGCTGGCCGCCGGACAGTTGCGACGGCTTGCGGTCCAGCAGGTGCGACAGGCCCAGCAGGTCGGCCACGCGCTTCAAGCGCCGGTCGAAGTCCTTGGCGGGCTCTTTGCGCACCTTCAGGCCGAACAGGATGTTCTCGCGCACCGACAGGTGCGGAAACAACGCATACGACTGGAACACCATCGAGATGCGGCGCTTGGCCGGCGGCAATTGCGTGACGTCGCGGTCGCCGATGCGGATGGTGCCCGACGTGGGCGTATCCAGGCCGGCGATCATGCGCAGCGTCGTCGACTTGCCGCAACCGGACGGACCCAGGAGGACGGTGAAGCTGCCGGCCGGAACCGTAAAGCTAACGCCTTGGATCGCCGCCGCGCCGGCGTACTGTTTGGTGAGGTTATCCAGAACGATGGATGACATGCTGTCTCGAAGATCTAATTGTTAGATCCGCATTGTTGCCTGTTATGAAAACCTTTTCATTGTGCAGCGCAAACATGACGGATATGTGGCAATGCGTGGGTTCCCCGCGCCGGTTTCAACCAAAGGGATACGGGCCGGGGTAATCCCCGATGACGGCGTGATGCGTGACCAGATTGCCGCCCTGCCACCAATGCAGCTGATAGCCGGGCGGTTCCATGATGTATTGCAGCGTCGGGCGCGGACCGAGTTCCAGCGCAAGCTGGTGGGCCGTGCCGGGACAGGTCGACGCGATGGTGCCGCCAAAGCGTTGGAAGATCGTGCGATGCAGATGGCCGCACAACACGCGCTCGACATTGGGATAGCGGGCGACGATGCGTTCCAGTTCCGGTGCGCCGGCCAAGAGGCCGATGTCGTCCATGTGTTCGATGCCGGTCAGGAACGGCGGATGGTGCATCAGCACCAGCGTGGGCCGGCCGGGCTGTTCGGCCAGGCGTTCGGCCAGCCAATCCAGGCGCGTCTGGCAGAGTTCGCCGTGGCTCTTCATCGGCACCACGGTGTCCAGCGCCAGCATGCGCAGCGGATAGGTCTCGATGGCGTACTGCACGAATTGTCCGCCTTCCTGCAGGTACGCGTGGTCGGGGAACGCGGCGCGCAACTGGGCGCGGTCGTCGTGGTTGCCGGGCAGCAGGAAATACGGAATCTCCAGCGCCTGCAGATGGTCGCGCAGCGTCTGGTATTCGCTGGGCTTGCCCAAGTCCGTCAGATCGCCGGTGATCAGCACGCAGTCAAGGCGCGGCGTCAGCGCATTCAAGGCGCGCACCGCGGGCGCCAGAAACGCCGCCGGGTCGATGATGCCGTAGGCCTTGTCTCCCGGGGTGCGCATGTGGAGGTCGGTGATTTGTGCGATGAGCATGGCGATCTGGAAGTTGTCGGAATGGTGGGTAGCAGGCTTAGCGGCGCACGGACGCCGCGGTGCCGCCGACGACGATGCAATGGGGCAGGCGGTTCGATTGCGGCGGCTGGCCATGAATCTGCGCCAGCAGGTTCGAGCACGCCGTTTGGCCGATGCCGTCGCTGGGTTGCGCGACGGTGGTCAGCGGCGGGGTCAGCAACGCGCCAAAGCGCATGCCGTCAAAACCGCACACGGAAATGTCGGTCGGCACGGACAGCCCCAGTCCCACCAGGTCGGCGATGACGGCGGTGGCCAGCAGGTCGTTGGAACAGAAGAGTGCCGTGGGCGCCTGCTTGCCGCGCAAGGCGGCCCTTAGCGCATCCACGTCGCTGCCGGTGTGCGAGCTCATGGCGATGTGCTGGATCGCGTCCAGGCCCAGCTTCTTGGCGCTGGCGCGGGCGCCCATCAGGCGACGGCGCGCGCGGTCGGATGCGGTCAGCGGGCCGGTCACCAGTGCGATGCGCTTGTGCCCCATCGCGGCCAGGTGCGCCACCATGTCGCTTGCCGCGGCGCGATTGTCGACCGACGCGAAGGGGTGATCGTTGGACTCGTTGTAGACCAGCACGTAAGGGATGCCGCTGCCGTCCAGGTCGTCAAGCGTGGCGCTCTTGCTGACGTCGGCCACGGTCAGGATCAGGCCATCGACCTGATGGTCGATTAGACCCTGCACAGCGGCCGATTCAACGGCGGGGTCGTAGCCGGTGGCGGTCAGCATGACGCTGTAGCCCGATTCACGGGCGCGGCGTTCGGCGCCTTCGAAACACTCGGCGAACACGGGGTTGGATAGCGTGGGCAGGATCAGCCCAATGGTGCGCGTGCTGCCCGAACGCAGGCTGCGGCCCACGCGGTTGGGCCGAAAGCCCGCGCGCTTGGCGATGTTGCGGATGTGCGCCAGCGTGTCGGGATGCACGATCTCCGGCTGGTTGAACGCGCGCGACACCGTCGCCGGCGACACCCCCGCCTTGCGAGCCACTTCGATGATGGAAAAGCGGGGCGACGGGCGCGTAGCCATTGATGGAATCACTGCAAGTTTGCTGAAAACGATTTCACTTTACTTGAGGAATATGAACTTTGTATTGCACGGGTTTGCGCTATGCTGGTGCGAACGCAACAACACAAAGCCATGGCGCGGCGCGTTATTCCGCGGAAAACCCGTTCTTTCGGTGTTTTTCCCAATTGACGCAACGCGCACAATGGCAAGGTCGGTTTGCCGGGCATGACGCTTGCTTTCTTGGGCAGGCAGCCACGCCGGGCATACCCTCGGTCAAGGGGACCGGGTGCGCAGTATGTTTTTCCGCGCTCGTCGCGGCACCGGCAAAGAGGAAAGAATCATGTCTACTGCCTTGAACAGACTGGGCGCGGTTGAAGCCGCGCGCAAGCTGCAACGGCGCGAATTGACCGCAGTGCAATTGGTGCGCGCCTGCTTCGCGCGCATCGAGCAGCGCGAGAACACCGTCCATGCCTGGACGGCCCTGCAGAAGCAGGCCGCGCTGGATCAGGCCGAAACCCTCGACCGCGGTGCGTTGCGCGGTCCGCTGCACGGCCTGCCCATTGGCGTGAAAGACCTGTTCGATACCGCCGACCTGCCCACCCGCTACGGGTCTCCCATCTACGACCGCCACCGTCCCGGCCTGGATGCCGCGTCGGTGGCGCTGTGTCGTGGCGCGGGCGCCATCGTCATCGGCAAGACGGTCACCACCGAATTCGCCACATACCAGGCCGGCCCCACGCGCAATCCGCGCAACGAGGCCTACACGCCGGGCGGCTCGTCCAGCGGCTCGGCCGCCGCGGTCGCCGACGACATGGTGCCCTTTGCGCTGGGGTCGCAGACCGCGGGCTCCATCATCCGGCCGGCGTCCTATTGCGGCGTGGTCGGCTTCAAGCCCACCTTCGGCGCGATCTCCCGCGCGGGTGTAAAAAATCTGGCCGAATCGCTGGACACGGTCGGCGGATTTGCGCGGTCCGTCGAAGACGTGGCGCTGTTCTCGTCGGTCCTGATGCGCGATCCGCGCATGCTGGACCTGTCCTATCACGACGCGCCGCGCGTGGGCATGTACCGCAGCCTGCAATGGCGCCATGCGCAGCCCGAAACCAAAGAGGCCTTCGCGCAGGCCGCGGCGATCCTGTCGCGGGCAGGCGCCAAGGTCGAAGAAGTGCCGCTGCCGCCGGAGCATTGCGTGCTGGTGCAGCTGCATTCGGACATCATGGCGTTCGAGGCTTCGCAGGCGCTTGCGTATGAACGGCTGGAACACGCCGTGCAGCTCAGTCCCAAGCTTCAGGCAATCCTGGAATCCGGCGCGCAGATCAGCGCGGAACAGCACATCAAGAACCTGGAACGCGCCGCCGAATCGCGCGCGCGGGTCGACACATGGTTTCAGCAGTACGACGTGCTGATTGCCCCCAGCGCCAGCGGCGAGGCGCCCTTCGCCGACCTGGGCACGGGCGATCCGCAGTTCTCGCGGGCGTGGACGCTGTTCGGACTGCCTTGCCTGAACCTGCCATTCGCCACGGGGCCGCAGGGCTTGCCGGTGGGCTTGCAGCTGGTCGGCGCGCGGCATGAGGACCATCGCCTGCTCGCCATCGGTGCATGGATCCACGCGCGCCTGTTGGCCGCGAATGCGCCGGATATCGGCGCGTCCGACATGTGGCCGCGGGGCTGACTTCAATGCTTTCGGTGTGGGATGGTGTCAGACACCCGGGCAAGAGGATCGTCAGCGCGTGACAGCGGATCATTGGGTGTCAGACACCTAGGCCGACAGCTATTCAGGGGGTGTCGGACACCAAGGCCGGCCTCCGCATCAAGGTGTCTGACACCCAACAGAAAAAACCGCCAAGCTGACAAGGCGCGGCATGGGTGTCTGACACCTTGCCACGCAAAGACAATTCACCCGCAATGAAAAAGCCCGCCGGATAAGGCGGGCTTCGTTTTGTGCCCCGTTGTCGGGGGCGTGAGGCCTGGTCGTGGATCACACGGCTTCGGCGGCTTCCTGTTCGGCGGTGACGGCGCCGGAATTGATGTGGCGGTTCACGGCGCTCAGCACGGCCTGGAACGAGGCCGTCACGATGTCGCGGTCGATGCCCACGCCAAAGCCCGTGGCGGATTCGCCGACGCGCAGTTCGACATAGGATGCGGCGCGCGTGCCGGTGCCGGTGCCGATGGCGTGCTCGTGGTAATCCATGATGCGCACGGGCACGTCCAGCGCGGCCACGAACGCGGAAATTGCGCCGTCGCCCTTGCCGCGCACAATGCGGCGTTCGCCGTTGTATTCAAGTTCGGCTTCGATGCTGAAGTGCTGGCCTTCGCCGGCCGACGGATCGCCGTCGATGCGATGACGGATCAGCTTCCACGGCGCCTTCTGCTCGAGGTATTCGCGGTTGAAGATCGTGTGCACGTCGTCGGCGGTGACTTCGCGGCCGGTCTCGTCCGTGACGCGCTGAATGGCGCGGCTGAACTCGATCTGCAGGCGGCGCGGCAACACCAGGCCGTGTTCCTGCTCGAGCAGGTACGACACGCCGCCCTTGCCCGATTGGCTGTTCACGCGGATCACGGCGTCGTAGCTGCGGCCGAGGTCGGCCGGGTCGATCGGCAAGTACGGCACTTCCCAGACGGCGTCCGCCTTCTGCAACGCAAAACCCTTCTTGATCGCATCCTGGTGCGAGCCCGAGAACGCGGTAAATACAAGGTCGCCCGCGTACGGATGGCGCGGATGGACCGGCAACTGGTTGCAGTACTCGGCGCAGCGGCGCACTTCGTCGATGTCCGAGAAATCCAGGCCGGGGTGCACGCCTTGCGTATAGAGGTTCAGGGCCAGCGTGACGAGGTCCACGTTGCCGGTGCGCTCGCCGCTGCCAAACAGGCAGCCTTCGATACGGTCGGCGCCGGCCATCACCGCAAACTCGGCGGCGGCCACGGCGGTGCCGCGATCATTGTGCGGATGGACGCTGAGCACGATGCTGTCGCGGCGGGCCAGATTCTTGTGCATCCACTCGATCTGGTCGGCGTACAGATTGGGCGTGGTCGCCTCGATGGTGGCGGGCAGGTTCAGCACCATCTTGTTGTCGGGCGTGGGCTGCCACACCTCGGCAACGGCGTCCGAGACTTCCAGCGCGAATTCGGGTTCGGTCGTGCTGAAGACTTCGGGCGAGTATTCGTAGCCCCACTTGGTTTCGGGACGCTGCGACGTGTACTGCTTGATGAGGCGCGTGCCGGTGGTGGCGATGTTCTTGATCTCGTCCTTGGACATGTTGAACACGACCTTGCGGAAGGCCGGTGCGCAAGCGTTGTACATGTGGACGATGGCTTGCTTGGCGCCCGCGGCGGCTTCCACGGTGCGGCTGATCAGGTCTTCGCGCGACTGGGTCAGCACGATGATCGTCACGTCATCGGGAATGCGCTTCTCGTCGATGAGCTTGCGCACAAAGTCGAAGTCGGTCTGCGACGCGGACGGGAAACCGACTTCGATTTCCTTGAAGCCGATCTTCACGAGCTGTTCGAAGAAGCGGACCTTGCGTTCCACGCTCATCGGCTCGATCAGCGCCTGGTTGCCGTCGCGCAGGTCCGTGCTCATCCAGATCGGCGCCTTCGTGATGCGGCGGCTGGGCCAGGTGCGTTCAGAGAAATCGCGGGTAAAGGGCGCGAAGGGGACGTATTTGGTGGCGGGGTTGGCAAGCATCATCACTACACCTCGATCGGTTTCTTTTGAATCCCGGCGCGTCTTGCGCTCGTCGGCATCGCAACCGGATGACGGTCTTGTGCCAGGGTTTGCCGGGATGGCCGGCAGGATTCAGAGATAAAAAGGGGAAATCGCGTGTGGCAAACGTGGCTGCCGAGCTACCACGGGGACACTAGGCCCGGCAACCGATCGGTAGCAATAGCGATAGCGCGATGAAGGCGGTTTGAGCGCGCAGGCCGGCGACCGGAGCGGCGGAGCGTCCGGTGGCAATCGCGAGGGGGGTGCGGTAAGCGGCCATGGGGTGCTAGTCAAACACACTTTTTCGGGAAGCGCAAACGGAAAGAGCAAGGGACGGATCAGGCTGTGGCCTTTTCCGATTGCCGCCCGGCAGGCCTTTTGAAACAGCAAGGCCGCCTTGCGGCGGCCTTGAAGCAGTGCTGAGCACGGCCTAGCGGGCCGGGCCGATGCGAGGTTCGACGTAGCGCGGTTCGCGCGGGGTGTCGGCGCGGCGGTCGTCACGACGGCCGTCGTCGCGCGGATCGCGGGTGGGGCGGTTGGCGCCCGCTTCCAGGATCCGGGCCTGCTCTGCCACCATGTCGATCTTGCCGATACGGTTGTGGCGCAATTCGGACAACGAGCGGCGCAGGTCACCGACGGTGAAGGGTTCCTGCCGGTCGCCCCAGGTCCAGCGCAGCACGCCCAGCGATTCTTCGGACAGATTTGGCGCCAGTTCGGCTAGCGTATCCGTGCCGACCGGCGTCGCGGCGCCCGAGGCCAGGCTGGCGTAGAACCAGGCGCGCACCGAGAAGAAGACGATCAGGGTCCAGATGCCGGCAACCACCCACCAGAGATAGGGGTTGATGCGCTGCGCCATGTCCTGGGTGGGCTGGCCCAGCGTGTGCAGGAAGTCGTAGTTCATGCGCTTGCCGAAATCGAGTATCCAGGAGGCAACCAGATACCAGACAACGATCGCGACAGCGATAACGATCGCGCGCAAAACGAGTCGGGGGAGCGCCAGTTTGAGCAGGGTCTGACCGATCAATCGGCAGTCCTGGCGAACGCTTGCGGGCGAAGTCAGATTCATCATGCAAAATATTGTACCTATGACCCGTCCAATTTTAGAACTGCGGCCTGGCCAGCACCTGACGCTGACCCCACAACTTCAGCAATCGATCCGGTTGCTGCAGTTGTCGACGCTCGACCTTGAAGCGGAAATCTCGCAAGTGCTGGCCGAGAATCCCCTGCTGGATCGGGAGGACGAGCCGTCGTCGGCCGAGGCGGAGTCGCGTTCCGAGTCCGAGCGCGAATCCTCCGTGCAGGACGACGAGCCGGCGGCCGAGCGCGAGACGCCCATCGACGAAATGCCGGGTTCGGGCGGCGTCTACCCCGATGACGACGCCAGCCTGCCCGAGGCGGCGCGTCCGGACACCTTGCGCGAGCACCTGCTGGGCCAGCTCGCCCTGACCCGGGCGGCCCCGCGCGATGTCGCGCTGGCGTCCCTGTTGATCGACGAACTGGACGAAAACGGCTACCTCGGATCGCCGTTGGATGAAATCCTGGGCTGGCTCCCTGCCGAGATGGAGCCCGACATGGACGAGTTGCGGGCCGCGTTGTCGCTGCTGCAGTCGTTTGATCCCGTTGGCATCGGCGCGCGCGACATGGCCGACTGCTTGCACCTTCAGTTGCGCAATCCCGACCTCGCCCGCCTGCCCGAGGCCGCTGACCCCGTTGTGCTGGCTTGTGCGCGGCGGATCTGCGCCGAACACCTGCCCCTGCTCGCGACCGGCAACGCCGCGCGGCTGTGTGCAGCGCTCGGCTGCGATGAGTCCACGTTTCGCGCGGCGCATTCGCTGATCCTGCGTCTGGAGCCCCGGCCCGGGCGGGCATGGACGGTGCCGGCGGCCGAATACGCCGTGCCGGACGTCATCGTGCGCAAGACCCGGCGCGGCTGGCAGGCCACGCTCAACAGTGCCGCTGTGCCGCGGCTGCAAGTGAACGGCCTGTACGCGCAGATGCTCAGCAATCAGAAGGAGTCCGCGCACGCCGGGCTGCAGGCCCAGTTGCAGCAGGCCAAATGGATGATCCGGAACGTGGAGCAGCGTTTCGACACCATCCTGCGCGTGTCGCAGGCCATCGTCGAACGCCAGACCGCATTCTTCAGCCAGGGCCCGGCGGCCATGCGACCGCTCATCCTGAAAGACATCGCCGGTGAACTGGGTTTGCACGAGTCGACCATTTCACGCGCCACAACGCAGAAGTACATGCTCACTCCGTTTGGTACGCTGGAGCTCAAGCGCTTCTTCGGCTCGGGTGTTTCGACCGAAGGCGGCGACGCCACGTCGGCAACGGCAGTGCAGACCTACATCCGCCAGATGGTGGCCGACGAGAACCGCGCCAAGCCGTTGTCGGACAGCCAGATCATGCAAAAACTGGCCGATCAGGGGATAGTGATCGCCCGCCGGACGGTGGCAAAGTACCGCGAAGCGCTGCGGATTGCCCCGGCCGCTTTGCGCAAGGCGCAAGCCGCTGCACGCTGAAATAAGGGACATGCTTCGGCAAATTTGTCCCTGTTTTCAACGGCTTGCGTGACATATCGGTTGCAAAATTATTTGCGCACGGGACTTGCCAGGGCTTGAATAATTTTCGATAATCATTCGCATGTACATTTGCGTATGTAATGCCATCACCGAACGCCAAGTCCGCGCCAGCGTGGACGCGGGCGCGACGACGCTTTCCGACCTGCAGTTCGAGCTGGGCGTGGCCACGTGCTGCGGCTGCTGCGCGGCAACCGCCGCCGAGTATCTGCCGGGCGGCCGCTGCTCCAGCGTGTGCGACGTGCGCTCCATCGCAGTTCCGGTCAATGCTCCCGCCCTCGTTGAATCGGCCTCGCCCGCTGCCAACAGCAGCTTCCCGATTCCGCTGGTCGCCAGCGCCTGAGCATTGGTGTCACTTCCGGCTCGCTGCCTTCATGCGGCGAGCCGCGTCATTTCCTTCTCGCAAAATTCCCTGATATCCATCGCCAACTGACGTGCCGGCTCGCGCGCGTTGCCGGCCACGCATAGCGCCAGTTCCGACGGCGGCACCGCGGGCAATCCAACGTCCAGGATCCGGTGCCCGTCTGCAATGCAGCGGCGTTCCAGCAGCGCGATGCCCAGCCCGCCCGCGAGCGCGGCCTGCACGCCCGACAGGTTCGGGCTTTCGTAGGCAATACGCCAACGGCGTCCGGCGGACTCCAGCGCATGGATGGCGCGATTGCGGTAGATGCAGCCCTGCGGAAACGCCACCAGCGGCACGGGTGCATCCGGCGTCAGCGGTGCCTCCACCGAGGCGCTGCCGATCCAGTGCAGCCGTTCGGGCCACGCGGCCAGCGCCGTGCCCGCGCCCGGCTCGCGCTTGAGCAGGGCCACATCTAGGTCCCCACGCTCCAGGCTGCGCGTCAGGACCGCCGTCAGGTCGCAACGTACCGACAGCTGCACGGCTGGCCTCGTCCGGGCGAAGGCGGCGACGACGGCAGTCAGCGCGTCGACCGCAAAGTCGTCCGGGATGCCCAGGCGGATAACGTCCACGCGCTTGCGGCCGCTGACGGCCTCCCGGACCTCGGTGGACAACGCCAGCATCCGGCGTGCATAGCCCAGAAGGCGCTCGCCTTCCTCGGTTAGCTGGACCTGCCGGCCTTCGCGCAAGAACAGCGGGCACTCCAGCGTGTCTTCAAGCTTGCGGATCTGCTGGCTGACGGTGGACTGGCTTCGATGCACGCGTTCGCCGGCGGCGGTGAAGCCGCCGGCGTCAACCACCGAGACAAAGCTGTGCAAGAGATCGAGATCGAGCATGACGACGCACTCAGCCATTTGAATTTCAAATACTTTCGATCCGAATAAAGAGTTTGTCAATGGATGGCCTGGCGCGCAGAATGCCTCCCATCCCGCCGCGAATGCGGCTGCAGATCCACGTTGACGGACCATCCATGAAGGCGCTTTCAACCCCTGCCTCTGCCTTGCCCGCGACCGCCCGCCCCGGCATCAGCCTGGCGCCGATCGCCGCGTTCTGCTTTCTGTGGAGTTCCGCCTTTGCCGCGGCCAAGATCGCGGTGCGCGACTGTCCGCCGCTGACGCTGCTGACGATCCGATTCCTCATCGCGGGCGCGCTGATGCTGGGCCTGGCGGCGGCCAGCGGCCGCTGGAAGCTGCCTTCCGGCCGCGACCTCGCCGCGCTGGTGCTGTTGGGCGTGCTCAACAACGCGCTGTACCTGGGCTTGAGCTGGTCGGGCATGACCACGGTGTCGTCCGCGTTCACCGCCGTGCTCATCAGCACCAATCCGCTGCTCATCGGCGTGCTGGCCGGCCCGCTGCTGGGCGAGCGGCTGAGCTGGCGCAAGCTGCTGGGGTTATGCCTTGGATTGGCAGGCGTCGCGCTGGTGCTGCGATCGCGCCTGACCGGCATGCAGGAGGACCTGCATGGCACGCTGCTCGTGACCGGCGGCCTGGTGGCGCTGGTGGCCGGCACCCTGCTCTACAAGATGCTCAAGCCCACCTCCGGTCTCTGGACCTCGACCGGCATCCAGTCGCTGGCAGGCGCCGCGGCATTGTTGCCATTCGCGCTGGCCACCGAAAATCTCGGCGATGCGCGCCTGACGTCCAGCCTGATCTGGAGCATGGCCTACATGATCGTCGCGGTGTCGATGGGCGGCTATTACCTTTGGTTCATGATCCTGGGCCGCGCCAGCGCCACGTCGGCCAGCGCGCTGCATTTTCTGATGCCGCCGCTTGGCCTGTTGTTCGGCTGGCTGGTGCTGAGCGAACCCGTTTCGTGGCTGGACCTGTTGGGCATCGTGCCCATTGCATTCGGCATCTGGCTTGCGACGCGGCGCACGGCTTGAGTTGAGGATGCTCAACACGCACTGATGCGGTTGCTGATATGCAACGAGCGGGCAGGATGCGTTTGCCATGCAGAACGGCGCGGCGCAAGGGTCGCAGCGGAATACAAATGGTGGCAATCGCGAAGCCGATTCAGCGCGACTCGCGTCCGCAGCCCGCGCCGTTGCGTTGCCAAGCATGCAAGGCATCAGACACACATACTCATTCTCATTAGCTTGTCGCTTTCTTGTTGCGCTCCTAAAGCCGTTTACCAAATGCAGCGCAAGGGTAGTCGCGGCCCCGCGCCGAATGGTAGTCTGCATGGGTTGCGTACGCGCGGCATCGTGCGCTCCTTTGTCGCGATGCGCTCGCGTCGCGCCTGACTGCAAGGAGTCCATCATGAAAGGCGATAAAACCGTCATCCAGTTTCTCAACAAGCAACTGACCAACGAGCTGACGGCCATCAACCAATATTTCCTGCATGCCCGCATGCTGAACCATTGGGGCTTCGACAAGCTGGGCAAGCACGAGTACGAAGAATCCATCGGCGAAATGAAGCACGCCGATCGTCTGATCGCCCGCATCTTCATGCTGGACGGCCTGCCCAACCTGCAGGACCTGCACAAGCTGCTGATCGGCGAAGACGTGCCCGAACTGCTGGCCTGTGACCTGAAGCTCGAAACGGCTGCTCAAGCGACCGTCAAGGAAGCCATTGCTTATTGCGAATCGGTGCGGGACTACGTGTCGCGCGATCTGTTCCAGGACATCCTGGACGACACCGAAGAGCACATCGACTACCTGGAAACGCAGATCGACCTGATCGACAAGGTCGGCATCCAGAACTACCTGCAAAGCCAGATGTCCGTGCCTGAATAAGGCTGTTGGCTGCAAAAGAAATGGCGCCCCGCGGGGCGCCATTTTTCTTGCCATGATTCTGCGTGTGCAGCCGGCGATGCTACGTCTTTATTACAGACGTCTTACTGCGGACGGGCCGGGCATTCGGCCATCGTGCCCCAGGCGCGGTTAGGCGCGCAGTACTTGTTGCGCGCATTCCAGGAACACGAGGGGCGCTCGAAGAAACCTTGCGTGGCGCATTGGGCCAGTTCGCGCCGCAGCGCATCCTGCCAGCCCTGCGCGCCGGCCGCTGGCGCGGTGTTGGGGGGCGGCGGGGGCGCCTGCACCATCTGCGGCGTGCCGTAGCTGCCGCCGGCGGCTACGCCACCGTTGATGGCAGTGGAGGTGCCGGGCACCAGCAGGTCCATCGTGCTGACATCGGAATTGCCCGACGGCAGCGGCACCTGAGACGAGGCGGCGATTTCGCGCGCCTGTTCGGGGCTGATGCGTTCACGCGAGATCTGGACGGCGGGATCGCTGACGGTGTCGAACAGCGACACCGTATTGACCTGCCATTCACGATCGGACGGTTTGTCGGGCACGCCCAACGTGCCGTCGATGCGCGGCTGCGGCGGCTGCGCCACATACGGACGGCCATTGGCGTCCAGTACGGGCTGCTGGGACGCGGCTGCGTCCTGCCCAGGAGCGGGCGCGGCCGCCGGCGCATGCGCCACCAGCCAGTCACCCAGTTGAATGCCGCCCCATGCCGACGCGCCGAGCGCGATTAGGAGCGTTGCGAATAAAAAACGCCAAGACATTGCTACCCTCAATCTGCCGTGCGGAACCCGAACGGGTCTACGCCTTGTCTCCGAAAACCTTGCCGCCGTGCTCCCGCATGGCGTGGAATTTCACATCGGGATACAGTTCCTCGGCGACGCGCAACTGCGCGGGAGAACCGATCAAAAACGCCGCAGCATCGACGACATCATAGGCGATATGGGCGGCATTGGCATCCATGAACTTGCGCAGCGCCTTGGGGTTTTCAGACGTAATCCAACGTGCCATTGTGTAGCGCGAAGGCAGCATCCGGGCATCCACGCCATACTCCGTCTTCAGGCGGTGCGCGACCACTTCAAACTGCAGCTGGCCGACCGCGCCCAGCAGCAGCGAGCCGCCGGCGACCTCGGGACGGAACACCTGGATGGCCCCTTCCTCGCCCAATTGGGTGAGGCCGGTGCGCAATTGCTTCGTGCGCAGGGGGTCTTTCACTTCGACCGCCTGGAACAGTTCCGGCGCGAAGAACGGCAGGCCGGTGAACTGCAGGGTTTCGCCTTCGGTCAGCACGTCGCCCAGTTGCAGCACGCCGTGGTTCGGGATGCCGATGACGTCGCCGGCATAGGCTTCGTCCAGCAATTCCCGGCGTTGCGACAGGAAGGACACCACGTTGTTGGGGCGCATTTCCTTGTTGGTGCGCGCCACCTTCAGGCGCATGCCGCGCTCGAAACGGCCGGAGCTCACGCGTACGAATGCAACGCGGTCGCGGTGGGCGGGGTCCATGTTGGCCTGCACCTTGAACACCACGCCGGTGAACTTGGGTTCTTCGGGCTTCACTTCGCGTTGCAGGGCCATGCGCGCGCCCGGGGGCGGCGCCTGATCGACCAGCGCGTCCAGCACTTCCTGGACGCCGAAGTTGTTGATGGCCGAACCGAAGAATACGGGCGTCTGCTTGCCGGCCAGGAACTGGTCGCGGTCGAACGCGGGCGCCGCTTCGTTGATGAGCTCGATCTCGCCGCTGGCCTGGTCGAATGCCCCGCCGAAGCGCTTGGCGATCTCGGGGTTGGTCAGGCCTTCGATGAAGTCGTCGTTGTCGGAACGGCGTTCCTGGCCCGGGCGGAAGACGCGCATGCGGTCGCGGCGGATGTCGAACACGCCGCCGAACGACTTGCCCATGCCCACCGGCCACGAGAACGGCACGGCATCCATGCCCAGGTGCCCTTCGATTTCGGACAGGAGTTCAAGGGGCTCGCGCACTTCGCGGTCCATCTTGTTGATGAACGTGATGATGGGCGTGTTGCGCGCGCGGCAAACCTGCAGGAGGCGGATGGTCTGCGGCTCGACGCCGTTGGCCGCGTCGATCACCATCAGCGCGGCGTCGACCGCCGTCAGCACCCGGTACGTGTCTTCGGAGAAGTCCTGGTGGCCCGGGGTGTCGAGCAGGTTGATGACGCAGTCGCGGTACTCCATCTGCATCACCGAGGACGCCACCGAGATGCCGCGCTGCTTTTCGATTTCCATCCAGTCGGACGAGGCATGGCGCGACGCCTTGCGCGCCTTCACGCTGCCGGCGATCTGAATGGCGCCTGCGAACAGCAGCAGCTTTTCCGTCAGCGTGGTCTTGCCCGCGTCAGGGTGGGAAATGATGGCGAACGTACGGCGCCGTGCGACTTCGTTGGAAATGCTCATGATCGGAGGATTCTACTTAACGCCGCTTTTCAGGCCGGTGCGGTCCGGTGTCATGCACGAAAACATGTGGGGCACGCGCCGTTGCCGGCCCGTGCCCCACGCTTTTTGATTCAGTTGTGGCGGCGGAAGGTCGCCAGGAACACGCCGGCCAGGATGAAGAGCGACCCGAAGGTGCGGTTCATCCAGCGGATGTGCTTGGCGTCGCGCAAGAGGCGCAATACGCGCGCCGCCAGCAGCGTGTACACGCCCATCGCCACCAGGTCGGTGAACGCCAGCGTGGCCGCCAATGCCGCGTACTGCGGCGTCAGCGACAGCGCCGGATCCACGAACTGCGGCACCACGGCCAGAAGGAACACGGTGCCCTTGGGGTTCATGGTGTTGATCAGGAAACCGCGCAGGACCAGGTCCCGGATGGACGCCTGACGTGGATCGCCGGCGTCCACCGCGACCGGCGCGGCGTCCGTGCGGATCTGGCGCACGCCCAGGTAGATCAGGTAGGCCACACCCAGGTACTTGACCACGTTGAACGCCATTTCCGACGTCGCCAGCACAGCGCCCAACCCCACGGCGACCACGACGAACTGGAACAGGATGCCCATGATCAGGCCTGCCGTGTTCCAGTAGCCGCGCGCAAAGCCGTATTTCAGGCCGGACGACATGGCCGAGATGGCGCCGGCGCCCGGTGAGAACGAAATGGCCCAGGAGGCCAGGAAGAACGTCAACCAGGTGGATAAGGGCATGATGGCGCGGGTCCGTGGATCGCAGTGTCGGGGTTGCGGGAGATATTACTTGCTCAGCAACGCGGCGCGCGGCGCGCCGGCCGGACGACCCTGGCCGGAGCGTCCCTCGGCCGGACGCCCGGAACCGGCATTGCCGGCCGGACGCGACGACCCTTCGGGACGGCGGTTCTGCTGCGGACGGCCCTCGTTGCGGCCGGCGTGAGCCGGACGGTCGGCGGGCTTGCCATCGCGCGAACCGCCGTTGCCACGGCCTTCGCCGGCACGTGCCGGTGCGGGGGCACGGCCGCCTGCCGCTGCGCGCGGCTGGCCTTGGGCGGGACGCGAGGAGCGGCCCGAGCCGCCGTTGCCGCCGCGGCCGCCATTGCGGGGACCGCCGCGCATGCTGCGCGAGTCTTCGTCGCGTTCCTGGCGTTCGAACGCAGCTGCGCTGGTGGCGGGAGGCGTCCAGCCTTCCACCGGCTTGCGTTCGATCGTCTTCTTGATGAGGCGCTCGATGTCCTTGAGCAGCTTGATTTCGCTGTTGTCGACCAGCGAGACCGCGGCGCCCGTGGCGCCCGCGCGGCCCGTGCGGCCGATGCGGTGGACGTAGTCTTCCGGCACGTTGGGCAGCTCGAAGTTCACGACCTGCGGCAACTGGTCGATGTCCAGGCCACGGGCGGCGATGTCGGTGGCGACCAGGACGGTCACGGTGCTGTCCTTGAAGCCGGCCAGCGCGCGCGTGCGGGCCGATTGGCTCTTGTTGCCGTGGATGGCCGCGGCGGTCAGGCCGTCCTTGACGAGCTTCTCGGCAAGGCGGTTGGCGCCGTGCTTGGTGCGCGTGAAGACCAGCACCTGATGCCAGCCGCTTTCACGGATGATGTGGCTGATCAGGTCGCGCTTGTGATGCTGCTCGACGATGTGAACCGTCTGCGTGACCAGCTCGGTGGCGGTGTTGCGCGGGGTGACCGAGACTTCGCCCGGATTGTTCAGCACGCCGCGCGCCAGCGTGCGGATCTCGTCGGAGAACGTGGCCGAGAACAGCAGGTTCTGGCGTTGCTTGGGCAGCAGCGCGAGGATCTTGCGGATGTCGCGGATGAAGCCCATGTCCAGCATGCGGTCGGCTTCGTCCAGCACCAGGATTTCGACGCCCGACAGGTCCACCGTCTTCTGGCCGCAATGGTCCAGCAGGCGGCCGGGGGTGGCGACCAGGATGTCCAGCGGCTTGCGCAGCGCGGAGATCTGGGGGTTGATATTGACGCCGCCGAACATCACCATGGACGTCAGCGAGGAGTACTTGCCATAGGTCTGCACCGATTCGGCCACCTGCGCGGTCAGTTCACGCGTCGGGGTCAGGATCAGGCAACGGGGGCGGCCGGGCTTGCGGGCCTCGGGCTTTTTCTGCGACAACAGGTGCAGGATCGGCAGCGTGAAGCCGGCGGTCTTGCCGGTGCCGGTCTGAGCGGCAGCGAGCAGGTCGCCGCCTTTCAGCACTTGCGGAATGGCCTGGGCTTGAATGGGCGTGGGCGCGGTGTAGCCGGTGTCGGCAATGGCGCGCAACAGCGAATCAGCCAGCCCGAGGTCGGCGAAAGGGGAATTGGTAGTCAAAACAGCTCCAGCGGCAGCCTGTCGCTCTATTTGAGAGACTCCAATCCAGGCGGTCGAATAAGGAGAAAAGGGGAAGCGCCCATCAGGGCGAAGCTTGGCGGCGAAGGGCCGAGCGGACGTGCGCAGATTGGCTTGGCGCACGGAACGAATTGTAGCTGATGTGGCGGCGCAGCAAGCGCTCGAAAGGTCTCTATAGAATCATTCAGCAATATTTTGTATTATATTCGAACAAAATAAGTGTTTTCCCTAGTCGGCCCTCCCTATAATCCGTCGGCTTTCATCTATTCAAAATAAAAGGGATGCAATGAAGAAATCGGCATTAGTTGGCATCGTCGTCGCGCTGGGCGCGGTCTGGACCGGCACGGCCTGGTACACGGGCCAAAAGGCCGAGGAATTCGTCAAGCAGGCCATCGTCGACGCCAACGTCGAACTCAAGAAGGCCGGCGACAAGTGGGGCATCAACGGGGTTGCCGAACTGATGTCGTTCGAGCGCGGCGTGTTCTCGTCCGTCTCGCGCTACCGCATCAAGTTCACCACGCCTGCGGCGCAAGGCAAGCCCGCGCAGGAGCGCGACGTGGTCTTCGTTGAACACCTGAGCCACGGTCCCCTGCCGTTCTCCAACCTGAAGGTGGGCAAGTTCCTGCCGGCCATGGTGGCCAGCGATTTCGCGCTGGAAGAGACCGACACGGTCAAGGAGTGGTTCGCCGCCGCCAAGGGCGCCGTGCCGCTGTCGGGCCACTACAGCGTCAGCTACGGCAAGGACATCAGCGGCAAGTTCAACCTGGCCCCGGTCGAAGTCGCCAAGGACACCACCAAGTTGGTGTTCTCGGGCATGAAGGGCGACTTTGATTACGCCACTTCCACCAAGCGCGGCATCTTCGACGTGGCCGTCGACAGCCTTGAGTTGTCGGGCCCGTCCGACAACAGCGACATCACCGCCATGGCGGTCAAGGGCATCACCCTGGTCAGCGACCTGAAGCCGGCCGCCAACGACATGTACGTGGGCAGCCAGAAGGTGACGTTCAAGGATTGGACGATCACGTCCCGCGAAAAGCCGCCCGTCCAGCTCAAGGACACGTCGATCGCCGTGGACATGACCGAGAACGGTTCGGCCATGGGCGCCAAGATGGCCGTGGACTTCGGCATGATCAACGTGCAGGCCAAGGACATGGCCGGCATGAAGCTGGTCATCGACGCGCAGAATCTGGACTCCAAGGCGCTGAAGTCGCTGAACGACGTCTATGAGGCCGGCTCGCGCCGCATGCTGCAAAGCAAGGGCGAAGAACAGACGCCGCAATTCACGGACGAAGAAAAGGCTTTGCTCAAGACGAACTTCGAGCAACTGCTGGCCGGCAACCCGACGCTGGCCGTGTCGCCGCTGGAAGTGCGCACCGCCAATGGCACGTCGACGTTCAACCTGAACATGGCGCTGGTCAAGCCGGCCGCGCTGGAAGGCGACGCTTCCGACATGGCGTTGCAGGCCCTGAAGAAGCTGGATGCCAAGCTCGTGCTGTCCAAGGGCAACCTGACGGACCTGATGGCCATCGAACCGCAAATGCGCGGTGTGGCGGCCGAACAAGCCGTGCAGACTGCCAAGGGTCAGGTTGAAATGGTCGGCACCATGGCCACGGCAATGGGCCTGGGCAAGATCGAAAACAACAACATCGTCTCCTACCTGAACTACGCCGACGGCCAGGTCGACTTCAACGGCAAGAAGATGCCGCTGCAGCAGTTCCTGATGATGGCGATGGGCGGCGTGTTGGGCGGCATGCGCTAAGCTGCCGCATCACGATTGGCACGCCGCGATCTTCTCGGCGCCGCCTGCGACGGGCTGTCCTTGCGACAGCCCGTTTTTCTTTATGATCGGCCCTTGCGGCAATCTCGGCGTATCTCAAACGGACAGAGGCATCATGAACAAGCGGATCGTGGCGGGTGGCGTGTTGGTGGCGGTGGTGGCGGCGGCGTGGGTCGGCACCGCGTGGTACACCGGCAAGCAGATCGAAGCCCGGCTGGCGCAAGACGTGCAGGCGTTGAATGCTGAGGCGCAGCGCCTGAGTGCAAAGCTGGGCGTGCCCGTGACGCTCGAACTGCAATCTTTCGAACGCGGCGTGTTTTCTTCCGATGCGCGGTTCGGGGTGAAGCTCAATGTGCAGTCTGGACGCAAGCCGGCCGAGAAGACATTCGCGTTCACGAGCCACATCGAACACGGTCCGTTTCCTGCCTCTCGGCTTGCGTCTGGCGCTGTCGCGCCCGTGATGGCGGCGGGCCGGTTGCACATGACGGAGACGCCCGACGCAGCCGCCTGGTTTGCGGCCGCGGGTGGGTCGGCGCCGCTGACGGCGAACTTCCTGATCGCGTATGACCGCGACTTCTCGGGCGATCTGGCGCTGGCGCCGGTGAAGTATGCCGACGCTCCGATCACGTTCGACTTCTCGGGCTTGCAGATGCAGGTCAAACATGCCGGCGACGGCTCGCACGACACAATGTCACTTGCCGTCAACAAGGCCTCGCTGACCGAAGTGATCAGGGGCAATCCCAACACGCTGACCCTCGATGATCTGGCGGTGTCGCATGAATTGTCCGGCACCGCGGAGTCCTCCACGAGCAGCTCGACGCTGACGGTCAAGCAATGGACGTCCAATATGGACAAGTTGCCGCTGGGCCTGAAGAACATTGCGCTGACGCTGGGTTCGGAAGGGACACGCGAGCGCATGGCCGGCAAGATGACGCTCGATGTCGGCAGCATCAGCGTGCGCGGTCTGCATGTGGCCAAGCTGCGGTTGGCGGCGGGCGGCAAGGACATGGACGTGGCGGCGCTCAAGGCGTTTCAGGACGCCACCACAAGCACGCCGTTGAGCGCGAAAAAGGCCGATCCCCTTTCGGGCGAGGGGATGCTTGCCGCGTCTCATATGTTGAAGTTCCTTCTGGCCCGTCCCAGCTTCACGCTGTCGACGCTGCAGGTCGACACGGCTCGTGGCACGTCGTCGCTCAGCCTGGATATCGGCCTGGATTCACCGTCATTCTGGAAACACGACCCCATCGCCATCGCCAAGGAGGTCGTGCGCAACCTGAGCGTGCGGCTGAAGCTGTCGCCGGAAAACATGGCCGATGTGATTGCGGCGCGGGCGGAACTGAAGGGCGCCACGCGTGAGGCAGCCCGGTCTGCGGCCGAGCGGGAAGCCGCGGGGCTGCGTGGCCTTGTCGCCGCATCGACCTGGGCCCGTATCGAGGACGGCGTGATTCAGTTCGAGGCGGACTACCAGGAGGGCCAAGTCGGCATCAACGGCAAGCGCATCCCCGTCGAGATCTTCCTGAGCCAGATGTTCATGCGCAATTCGCCGGGCGCCGCGCCGGCGCCCTGACATTCAGAACGGCAAGGCCCCCGCCGCAAGTTCGCCGTTGCGCAGCACGGCCACGTGAAATCGCTTGTCGGCGGCCTTCATGATGTCTTCAGCCGGGTCGCCCTGCACCAGCAGCAGGTCGGCCACCTTGCCCGCTGCAATCACGCCGTGGTCGGTCATGCCCATCAGGTCATGGCCGCGTGACGTGCCGGCGATCAGCGCGTCCACCGGCGTCATGCCGAACTCCACCATGTACGCCAGTTCCATGGCGTTCTCGCCGTGCAGGTTGAACGGCGTGCCTGCGTCGGTGCCCAGCGCGATTCGGCCGCCGGCCTTGTAGTACATCTGGAACGACTCGCGATGGCGCTGTTCCACCGCGCGGGCCTTCTCTACCGCGTAGGCGGGTATGCCGTTGTCGGCGTTGGCGATGATGTTGCGCACGGCGGCGATGGTCGGCACCAGATACGTCTCGGCTTCCAGCATTTCGCGCAGGCAGTCGTCGTCCATGAAGATGCCGTGCTCGATCGAATCGATGCCGGCGCGCACCGCGTTCAGGATGCCCTGCGTGCCCTGCGCGTGGCTGGCGGTGCTTTTGCGAAAGCGCTTGGCCTCGTGCACGCCCGCCTTCATTTCATCAAAGCTGTAGTGCGCATCCATGGGGCTGACGCCCGGGGTCATGACGCCGCCCGTGGCCATGATCTTGACCAGGTCGCAGCCGGCGTGAACCTGTTCGCGCACGGCCTTGACCACTTCCTCGCAACCGTCGGCCACGCGGCCGATGCGGTTGCCGTGGCCGCCCGTCATGCAGATGATGCGGCCCGAGGCCTTGATGGTGGGGCCGGGAAACACGCCGCGCGCGATGGCGTCGCGCACGCCGAACTCCAGATAGTCCTTGCCGCCGCAGTCGCGCAGCGCCGTGACGCCGCCGCGCAGGCTGGACTGTGCGTTTTCCAGCGCCGTCAGCGTGATCTGCGCCGGGCCTTGCTTGCTCAGTTGCGCGTTGGGATCCGCGCCGCCCGTGTAGACCAGATGCACGTGGCAATCCGCCAGGCTGGGCATGAGCGTCATGCCGGTGGTGTCGACCCGTGCGCCCGCATAACCCGAGAATTCGTCCGCAGGCGCCACGCGGGCCACGCGTGCGCCCTCGACCAGCACGCCGTGGTTGGGCAACGTTCGCCCCTCGCCGTCGAATACCTTGCCGCCGATGAAGAGGGTTTGCCGTGACTCGCTCATGTCAGTGGTCTCCGTTGGCGCGCGGTTTCAGCCCACCACGTCCAGCCCTTCGCGGGACATGGATTGCAGGCGAGGCATCAGGCCGAGCAGATGTTGGCTGTAGGGATGCTGCGGGTGTTCGAACAGGGTTTCGGTGTCGGCGACTTCCAGCAGCTCGCCGTGGCGCATCACGCCCACGCGGTCGCACATCTGGCGGATCACCGGCAGGTCGTGGCTGATGAAGAGCATGGTCAGGCCAAGCTCTTCCTGCAGGTCCTTGAGCAGGTTCAGGATCTGCGCCTGGATGGACACGTCCAGCGCCGACGTGGGCTCGTCGCAGATCAGGAAGCGCGGCCGCGTGGCCAGCGCCCGCGCGATGCAGATGCGCTGGCGTTGGCCGCCGGAAAACTCGTGCGGAAAGCGCTCGGCGGCGCGGTCGGCGAGGCCCACCACGTCCAGCAGGTCGGCCACGATGCGGCGCGTCTCGGCTTCGCTCGTGGCCAGTTTGTGGAAGCGGATGGGTTCGGCCACGATGTCCAGCACGCGCATGCGCGGATTCAGCGACGAAAACGGGTCCTGGAAGATCATCTGGATCTGCCGGCGGAACGGATTGAGTTCCTTCTCGCCTTTGAGCGCCGTGAGGTCGGTGCCGCCGAACGTGACGGAGCCTTCGCTGGGCGTGTACAGCCCTGATATCAGCCGCGCCACGGTCGACTTGCCCGAGCCGGATTCACCGACCAGCCCAAAGACCTCGCCTTCGCCGATGGACAGATTCACGCGCTTGACCGCGTCCAGCGTGCGCTGGTTGCGCTTGAAGAACGCGCTCTTGAGCACGAACCGCATGGACAGGTCGCGCGCCTGGACCAGCGGACCGTCCGTGCGCTTGCCGAAGTCGCGGCGCTGCCCCAGCCAGTGCGTGGCCAGGTCCAGCGGCTGCGCGGGCGTGCGCACGGATTCGATGTAAGTCACCAGCGGAAAACGCTTGAGCTTGATGTCCGGACGCGGCACGGCCGAGATCAGGCTGCGCGTGTAGGCGTGGTCGGGATCGCCCAGGATCTTGGCGGTGGGGCCTTGCTCTACCAGCTTGCCGCGATACAGCACTGCGACGCGGTCCGTCACGTCCGCAATCACGCCCATGTCGTGCGTGATGATGATCATGCCCACCTGCTCTTCGCGGCACAGCTTTCTAAGCAGGTCCAGGATCTGCGCCTGGATCGACACGTCCAGCGCGGTGGTGGGCTCGTCGGCGATGATGACCTCGGGTTCGCAGCACAGCGCCAGCGCGATCACGACGCGCTGCCGCATGCCGCCCGAGAACTGGTGGGGATATTGCTGGACGCGCAGCTCGGGCTGGTCGATGCCGACCTGCGCCAGCAGCTGCACGGCGCGCTTTTTTGCCGCGTCGTGCGTCAGATCCAGATGCACCAGCATCGTTTCCACCAGCTGACTTTCGACGGTCTGTAGCGGGTCTAGCGACGTCAGCGGATCCTGGAAGATCATGCCGATGCGGCGGCCGCGCACCTTGCGCTTTTGCGCCGGCGTCAGCGTGTCGATGCGTTCGCCGTTGAGCAGCACCGATCCGCCGGCGAGCCGTCCGGGCGCTTCCAACAGGCCGATGACGGCGTTGCCGATGGTGGATTTGCCGGCGCCGGATTCGCCCACCACGCCCAGAATCTCGCCTTTTTCCAGAGACAAGGAAACGCCGTCCACGGCCACGAGTGTGCCGCGGCGGCTGGGAAATTCGATGCGGATGTCTTCAATGTTCAGCAGGGCCATGACGTCCTCAGCGCAGCTTGGGGTTGAGCGCGTCGCGCAGCCAGTCGCCCAGCAGGTTGACCGACAGCACCAGCGCCACCAGCGCGATGCCTGGGAAGATCGATATCCACCACATGCCTGAGAACAGATAGCTGTTGCCGATGCGGATCAGCGTGCCGAGCGACGGCGCGGTGGGCGGCACGCCCACGCCCAGAAACGACAGCGTGGCCTCGGTGATGATGGCGACCGCCAGGTGGATGGTGGCGATGACCAGCACCGGCCCCATGACGTTGGGCAGGATGTGGCGGCGCAGGATGGTGATGGGGCCGATGCCGATCAGCTTGGCCGCCTGCACGTATTCCTTGTTGCGTTCGACCAGCGTCGAGCCACGCACCGTACGCGCGTATTGCACCCAGCCGGAAATGCCGATGGCGAAGATCAGCACGTAGAGCGCGAGCTGATCGTGCATGTCGCGCGGCAACAATCCGCGCGCCACGCCGTCGATCAGCAGCGCGACCAGGATCGCCGGAAACGAGAGCTGCACGTCGGCGATACGCATGATGAAGCTGTCGATGCGCCCGCCCGCGTAGCCGCTGATGAGCCCGAGCGTCACGCCCAGCACCATCGAGAACAGCACGGACGCAAAGCCGACCAGCAGCGATACGCGCGAGCCATACATCACGGCCGACAGGATGTCGCGCCCCTGGTCGTCCGTGCCCAAAAGGAAATCTGGACTGCCGCCCTCTTCCCAGGCCGGCGGCGTGTTGGCGTCCATGATGCTCAAGGAAGCGAGATCGAACGGATTGTGCGGCGCGACGACCGGCGCGAACAGCGCGCCCAGCACGATGACCAGCGTGACGATCGCGGCGATGATGGCGCCGGGCGAACGCTTGAAGCTGTGCCACAGGTCGCTGTCGGCGGCGCGTGTGAAGAAGGGAGCGATGCGAGCAATCATGCGAGTTCCTTTTTTACCGCCAGGCCGTCCCAAGGTAAAAAAGCACCCCCTTGGGGGGCAGCAAGCCGGAGGCGCGGCGTGGGGGCCATTCCTTTTCCTTTATTTGCTCTGCACGCGTAGACGCGGGTCCACGGCGAAATACAGCAGGTCGACCACCAGGTTGATCACCACAAACATGAAGGCGATCAGAACGAGATACGCGGCCATGACGGGGATGTCCACCATGCTGATGGCTTGAATGAACAGGAGACCCATGCCCGGCCACTGGAACACCGTCTCGGTGATGATGGCGAAGGCGATGATGGAGCCGAGCTGTAGCCCGGTGATGGTGATGACGGGCACCATCGTGTTCTTCAACGCATGGCGGAAATTGATCAGCCGTTCCGGCAGTCCGCGCGCCCGTGCAAACTTGATGAAGTCGGCACGCAGCACTTCCAGCATCTCGGCACGCACCAGGCGCATGATGAGAGTCATCTGAAAGAGCGCCAGCGTGATGGCGGGCATGATGAGCGCCAGCCATCCGGATTTGGTGAGAAAGCCCGTTGTCCACCATCCCAGGCTGACGACGTCGCCGCGCCCGAAACTGGGCAGCCATCGCAGCTGCACGCCGAAAAACAGGATGAGCAGGATGCCGATGAGGAACGTGGGCAGCGAGATGCCCGCCAGCGAAATCGCCATGAACGCCTTGGACAGCACGCCGTGACGCTTGAGCGCGGTGTAGATGCCCATGGGGATGCCGAGCGCCAGCGCCATGACGGCGGACACAAACGACAGTTCCAGCGTGGCCGGCATGCGCTCTTCGAGCAGGTCGCTGACTGGACGGCGATGCCGGTACGACATGCCGAAGTCGCCCTGCACCGCATTGATGACGAAATGCGCGTACTGAACGACGAAGGGATCATCCAGGCCGAGCTGTTCGCGCAACTGGGCGCGCTGTTCGGGCGTCGTGTCCTGCCCGACCATGCTGGCGACCGGGTCGCCCACGTAGCGGAACATGGAGAACGCAATCAGCGCCACCGTCAACATCACGAGCACCGACTGAAACAGCCGCTGCGCAATAAAGGAAAGCATGTCAGGAAGCCCTCTGGTTCGGACGGCGCCGGGCCGCGTTCCGCGCGCCGCGCGGAATTGGGGGCTGGGCCGGGCGCGTCCGGGCGGCGTGCGCCGCCCGGGGTTGCATCACGCGCCGCTTACGGCAGCACGACGTCGCGCAGGTCCAGCACGTCGTCGGCGCGCTGGGTGACGGTGACGTTTTCCTTCACGCCCCACGACATGGGCTGCTGGTGCAGGGGCAGGTAGCCGAAGTCGCTGCGCACGATGCCGAAGGCTTCCTTGATCATCGCGTTGCGCTTGGCCTGATCGGTTTCAACGCCGATCTTGTTGGTCAGTTCGTCCACCTTCTTGTTGCAGTAGCCGCCCAGGTTGAACTGGCCCGCGGCCGTCTTGGCGTCGCGGCACGAGGTCAGGTTGAGCAGCGTGTTGTGCGCGTCGGTGGAGCTGGGCGTCCAACCCAGCATGTACATGCTGGTCTGGTTGCCGGCCTGCAGCAGGATCTTGCCGAAGTACTTGGACTTGGTCTGCGCCAGCAGGTTGATCTTGATGCCCACGCGCGCCAGCATGCCGGCCACGGCCTGGCAGACCTTTTCGTCGTTGACGTAGCGATCGTTCGGGCAGTCCATCGTCACGGTGAAGCCCTTGGGGTAGCCGGCTTCTGCCAACAGCTTCTTGGCGCGTTCAGGATCGGGCTTGTACGGCGCGCCAAAGGATTCGTCATAGCCGTTGATCGACGTGGCGATCAGCGAGCCCAGCGGCTTGGCCGCGCCGCGCATGATCTTCTCGTTGATGGCCTTGGTGTCCACGGCCAGCACGACGGCCTCGCGCACGCGCACGTCCTTGAACGGGTTCTTGCCCTTCACGTCGGAGAACAGCAGCTCGTCGCGGTCCTGGTCCATGCCGATGAAGATGGCGCGGGCTTCGGGCGCGGTCAGTGGCTTGACGCCCTTGGCGTCTTCCAGGCGCTTCCAGTCCTGCACCGGGACGGGCTGCACGACGTCCATCTCACCCGAGATCAGCGCGGCCACGCGCGTGGCTTCCTGCGTGATCGGCTGGAAGATGACCTCGTCGATGTTGGTCTTGATGTTCTTGTTCCAGTAGCCGCCGTAGCGCTTGAGCACCGTCTTCACGTCGGGCTGGCGTTCGGTCAGCATGAACGGGCCGGTGCCGTTGGCGTGCAGATTGGCGTAGTTGCCCTGGTTGTCGCCCTTGACGTTGGTGGCCTCGGTGGTCTTGTTCTTTTCCGCCCAGTTCTTGCTCATGATGTACAGGAACACCCATTCGCGCGGCAGGATGGGGTTGGGCGTGGGCGTGGTGACTTCGATGGTGTAGTCGTCCACCTTCTTGATGTCGCTGGCCTTGGCGCCGTAGCCCTTCATGTCCGAGCCCGGCGTCAGGCTGCGCTTCCACGAGAAGATCACGTCGTCGGCGGTGAACGGCGAGCCGTCATGGAACTTCACGTCGCGACGCAGCTTGAAGACCCATTTGGTGGGCTCGGGGTTCTCCCAGCTTTCGGCGAGCAGCGGCGTGAGTTTCAGGTTGCCGTCGTAGCCGGCCAGCGTTTCGTAGATGTTGCCTTGAAAGCCCAGCGTGAAGGTCTCGTTCAACGCCATCGGATCCATCGACGTGGCGTCGCCCTGATACGACCAGTGCAGCGTTTTGGCGGCCGCGCCGGCGCTGAAGGCCAGCGAGGCGGCCACGGCAGCGGCGAGCGCCGCCTGCTTGAAGTGGGGAAAAGTACGCATAGCCCTCATGCTCCGTGTGGTGCGCAGATCGCGCGACAGAAGTGACAGGGCCCCGGCCCCAAAGGGATCCGGGGCATGGCGTTGCTGCTGGAACCGATAGACCGACCCCTTGTGATTGGCATGACGGGGACGGACCTGCGTCGATGCAGATCGAATCTTATCGACGCATTCGTTTAAGCGTCAATTGCTTTGGATTGGGGTAATCACGCGCTTGCCGGATGCCGTGAATGGTGCGTTCTGCGGGGCGCGCGGGCCGCCGGTCATTCGGCCGGGAGCGGCGCGGAGGCTAGGGTTTTCGCCAATTCGAGAAGCATGCGCTTGCGGCGGTCGCTGTCTTCATAGTGTTTACCCAGGGCCGACCATTCGGGCCGGCTGCGCGCTTCCTTCAGCGCATCCGGCAAGGGGCCCTTGCGCCATGCGTCATCGGCCGGCAGGTCCAGGCGCAACGGTTCGCGGGCCGCGTGACCACGGCGCTCCAGCGCCTCGATCAACTGCCGCTGGCGCAATGCGAGCAAGCGCAGCACCGCATCGTCGACGCTGATCTCGCGATAGCCGCGCAGCTTGCCCGCGACGCGCTTGCCCAGCTTTTCGACGCCTTGCCACAAGCCGCCAGCGGCCGCGCCGATCAGCATGCCGGTGCCCAGGCTGAGGCCCGCGCTCATCAGGTCGACGGCGGCGCCGGCCATGGCGCCTGCGGCCGCACCCATGCCGACCTGCACGCCCATGTCCTTGAGCGCTTGCGGATGAAAAAGATCCATGCCCCAGCGTTCGCCCTGCAAGGGCAAGGCGTCGTCGGCGAAATCGGTGGCGCGGAAGTTGTAAAGGGCGAGCAGCGCGTTGACGCAGGTTTGTTCGCGCTGGCGCACCTGATCGCGCAGCTGGCTGGACGCGGCGGCCAGCGCGGCCTCGTCGCTCGCGCTGGATACATGCAGCGCGGCCACGTCGATGAGCAGATCGGCGACCAGTTCGTAGGCGGCAGCGTGGCGTTCGCGGCGTTGCGCGGCAAGGCTGTCGGACAAGCGCGCCAGCACCCCGGCATGGCGGTCCAGCAGCACGCCAAGCTTGGCATACAGTTGCTGCTCGCCATTGAGGGGTGGCGCGATGGTGTCGAACTCGACCACCGCGTGCAGGCCCAGCCGGGCCATGGCGTCACGCCAGGCGTCGGCGCGGTGTGCGGGTGCGTTGACGAAGTTGAGCACCGGCAGCAGCGGCCGGCCGCAAGCGGCCAGGATGGCGAGTTCATCGCGATGCTTGCCCAGGACCGGATCGCGGGCGTCGATGACGTAGAGCGCGGCATCGCAGTCGAGCATCTTGGTCAGGACGCGCGCCTCTTGTTCGTAGCGGCCATGCGCTTCGGGGGTGTCCAGAAAGCGGCGGATGCGCGCCGGGCCGTCCAGTCTTTCGCCGGGGCGGTCCAGGCGTTCCAGGTATTCCAGCAAGGCGATGCTGTCTTCCATGCCGGGCGTGTCGAACCATTCCAGCACGGGCCGACCGTCCAGGCGCAGGCGCGCGCCTTCGACGTGGCGCGTGGTGCCGGGGCGGTCGGCGACTTCGCCGAACGTGGTGTCGCGGGTCAGCGTGCGCAGCAGCGAGGTCTTGCCGGTGTTGGTGTGGCCGACGAGCGCGATCTTGATGACCAGGTCAGCCATGACCGGACTCCAGCCAGGTGAGCGGCGCGACGGGCGCCTGCAGGATGGCGTCAGCGGTCAGGCCTAGCGCCAGCAGGCGATCGCGCCAGAGGCCGGCGCGGGTTTCGGCGCGGGGTTCGGTAGGAGTGCCGTCGCCTGCGCGCGGCGTGATCAGCCAGACCCGCGTCTGTCCCGCGTGGGCCGAAAGGTCCGCCACCAGCGACAGCGTGCCCCGGTCGGGCGTCTGGCGCGCGTCGCAGGCGATCAGCAAGCGCGAGGCCGCCGACTGGGCCAGCGCATCGAGCACGCGGTTGCGTTCTTCGCGCGTATCCAGGTTGCCGGCCTGGCGGATGGTGTCGGGCAGATCCGCGGGCGGCCATGTCAGATCGGCCGGCAGCTCCAGCGCCAGCAGCACGGGCTGCCCGCCCAGGCCGTCCAGCGCGGGGGCACGCACGCGCGGTTCGTGCAGGGGGTCCACGGGGCGGTCGATGCCGGTGGACAGCGCGGGCGGTTCAAGCCGGTCGCGCAGGGGCGAGAAGCCCGCCAGCGCGGGATCGATGCGCACGCGGCGCAGCGCGCGCAGCGTGGCGGCGATGCACAGCGCGCCCGCGATCAGACGCGGCACGATGCCATAGACCACCAGCACGCCGATCAGCCAGAGCGACCATTGCGCCTGCGCGCTGGCCGGCAGGACCTGCGTGCCGTCGCTGGCGCGGATCGTCGCGGCGTCGGGCATGGGAAAGCCCAGATGCGCGGGCAGCCAGCCGATGGCCTGCGTCAGCCACACGAAGGTGTCCGGCGCGAGCAGCGTGGTGGCCCAGATGAAGCGGTAGCTGGCGGTGGACAGCACCGCCAGCAGCGTTGCGAGTGCGGCGCACAGCGCGGTCAGCCACAGCAGATGGCTGATGCTGCCGAACAGACCGCGCAAGGCGCCTGCGCGCGACAGCAGATTCAGGAAGGCCTGCGGCACCAGCGCGCCATCGGGCCCGCGCGCCAGCTTGCGCGTGGCCCAGAGCCACAGCCGCCCAAAGCCCGTCACGGCCGCGGGCCGCAGCAGAAAGCTTGCCAGCCACAACAGGAAGGTCAGCGCATGCAGCCCCAGCAGGGCGCCCACGGCCCACAGCACGTTGACGGGCCGCGTGCCATCGCCCAACGCACCCGCCGCGGCGGCCGCGCCGGAAACCAGCGCCAGCACGAACAGCACGGCCAGCATGACCGTGGCGCTGCGGCGCCAGGCGTCGACGAGGGGATTGAGGTTTTCGCGTTGCGCCAGCAGCGCGGCGCGGGCAAGGATGCGCGACGGCAGGTCGGCATCGAGCTGGCGTACCTGGCGCACCGCTTGCGCGTCTTCAAGCGGCCCCCAGTGCGTTTCGCGCAGCCGGATCAGCTCGGCCAGCCAGTGCGCGCGCAAGGGGCGCTGGCCGGCGCTGTCGATGAAGGGGGAAATATCGCGAGAGGTCGGAAGCGGCATCGCGTCGGGGCAGGCGGGAGGTGGCCGGGTGAGGCCGAGTGAGCCGCTAGGGCGATGCGCCATTGTAGACCGCGCGCCGCGGCCGGCGTGATGCCGGATCAGAGGTGTCAGTGCCAGGCGTGTGCGCTGCGGTATTGGCCCGGCGTGACGCCGATGGCGTCGCGAAAGACGCGGGCAAGATGGCTGGCGCTGCCAAACCCGCAGGCCTGCGCAACGCTGGCCAGGTCGCCCTTGCCGGCCGCCAGCAGGCTACGGGCGCGGGCAAGACGCCGGCCCCGCACCCAGCTGTGCGGCGGTTCGCCGAACGAGGCGTGGAACATGCGGGCGAAGTGATACGTGGACAACGCGGAAACCCCGGCCAATTCGTCGAGCGTCAGCGGATCGGCCAGGTGCGCGTCCACGTAATCCATCACGCGCCGGCGCACGCCGGGCGCCAGGCCGCCACGCGCGGGTTGCGGAGTCTTGCGCGCGACGCCCTGCATCAGCAGATGGTGGAGCACGGTTTCGGCGGCGCTGCTGGCGGCCAGGCGGTCGGCGGGTGCGTTCCAGTCGGCGCCCAGCAGCCGGCGGCAGACGTCGATCAGCGAGTCGTCCTGGATGTAGGTGCGGTCGCGCAGTTCAAGCGTGCGCGGTTCGCAGTCCAGCCGCATGACGGCTTCGCGCGCCAGCCGCTGCGGCGCGATGTACAGGTGCAGAAACCGTACGTTGTCGTTCATGCTCCAGCGCGAATGGTGCTCGGCGGGCAGCACGCAGAACTTGCCCGCGCCGCCATGCAGTGAGTCCTGACCTACGCGAAACGACCGGTCGCCGCCGTGCAGGTACAGCGACAGCGTGTGGTGGCCGGGCGTTTCGTAGCCCAGGGTTTCGCGGGCGGTGCGTGACCATTGCGAGATCGCCATGCCCTCGCCCAGCGACGCGGCACGCTGCAGCGTCGCGGTCGAGCGCGACAGCGTGCGGAATACGGAGAAATCGGCCGGGGCCGTAGCGGTGTTGCCCATGGGAAGGAATGCTACTGCGTTCGCGCGCGCGTGACGCGCCCGATCCGGACAAAAGCGCAAGAACCGGCAATTGCGGTGTGGCATCGGGGCGCACACTGGCTGTCCGGTGCGTCAGGTGGCTGACGGTGTCCGTATCTGATCTTCGCGTGGATGGCCCGCGCTCATCGCATCATGAATCTCTTTCTTTATCTGCTCACTGTCCTGATCTGGGGCACGACCTGGATCGCCATCAAGCTGCAGCTTGGCGTAGTAGCCATCCCCGTGTCGATCTTCTACCGCTTCGCGCTGGCGGGGCTGCTGCTGTTTGTGGCGCTGCTGGCCACGCGCAAACTGCAGAAGCTGGACCGGCGCGGCCATTGGCTGTGCGTGGGACAGGGCCTCTGCCTGTTCTGCTTGAATTTCCTGTGCTTCTATTCGGCCACGCAATGGATTCCCAGCGGTTTGGTGTCGGTGGTGTTTTCGGCCGCCACGCTGTGGAACGCGCTCAATGCGCGGATCTGGTTCGGCACCCGCATCTCGCCACGCGTCATGGCGGCGGGCGCGCTGGGATTCTGCGGCCTGGTGCTGCTGTTCTGGCCGGAACTGGCGGGCCAGGAGGCCAGCCACGAGACGCTGCTTGGGCTGGGCTTTGCGCTGTTGGGCACGCTCTGCTTTTCCACGGGCAACATGTTGTCGTCCCTGCAGCAGCGCGCCGGCATCCGGCCGCTGACGGGCAATGCGTACAGCATGCTGTATGGCGCGGGGATCCTGCTGGCGGGCTGCGTGGCAGCGGGCTTGCCGTTCGGCTTCGATTCCTCGCCGGTCTATGTGGGCGCGTTGCTCTATCTGGCCGTCCTGGGATCGGTCGTGGGCTTTACCGCCTACCTGACGCTGGTCGGCCGCATGGGCCCGGCGCGGGCCGCTTATTGCACGGTGCTGTTTCCGGTCGTTGCGCTCAGCATTTCGACCATCGTAGAAGGCTACCGCTGGACGCCCTACGCGTTCGCCGGCCTGGCGCTGGTGATGCTGGGCAACCTGCTCGTGTTCACGAGATGGTCGCCCTTTACGAAGCGTGCGGGCGTGGCGGGCAAGACCGCGTAACACGGGTCCTGTTCGCCGCAGCGCGGCTGTCGCACGTGGACGCCGCGTTTACGCGCGCGCTATGCGGCCAGCTTGCGCAAGGCGTCCAGCAGCCGATCGATTTCGTTCGCGCTGGTCAGATAGCTCACCGACGCGCGCGCGACACGGTCCAGACCACGGGCCTGCATGTCCAGCGGGGTGTAGGGCACGCCGTTGCTGCCGATGGTGATGCCCTGCGCGGCCAGCGCACGCTGCACGTCGGCCGCGTCGTGCCCGGCGACGTTGAAGGCGACCAGCCCGGATTTGTCGCGGCCCTGGTCCAGCACCGACACGCCGGAAATGGCCGACAGTTCGGCGCGCAGCGTCTGGGCGTTGGCGTCGATGGTGGCGCGGATAGTGTCCAGGCCCACATCCAGCGCTTCGCGCAGGGCATTGGCAAGGCCGCAGCGTAGCGCCAGCGAGTTCTCCGCGGATTCCAGACGCGCGGCGTCGGCGCGCAACACGGGCTCGCCGTCCGCGCCCAGCGGCGCGGAATGCGTGTCCACGAAGGCGGGCGTGAGCCGATCCAGGAAGTCGCGCCGCACGTACAGCAGCCCCGTGCCGCGCGGTCCGCGCAACGCCTTGCGGCCGGCGCCGCTCAACACGTCGCAGCCGATCTCGCGCACGTCGATCGGAAACTGTCCCACCGCCTGCGCGCCGTCCACGAAATACGGAATGCCGTGCTTGCGCGCGACCCGTCCGATGGCTGAGGCCGGGTTGATGAGGCCGCCGTTGGCCGGCAGCCAGGTCAGCGCGATCAGCCGTACCCGGTCGTCCAGCATGGCTTCCAGCGCTTGCGCGTCCACGCAGCCGCTGTGGTCCGAGGGAATGGTCTCCAGCGTCGCGCCCGCGCGCTGCGCAATCAGACGCATGGCGGCCAGGTTGCCGCCCCATTCGTGGCGGCCGACCAGAATGCGGTCCCCGGGCTGCCATGGCGGCAGCGCCGCAAACGCGGCGCCCCAACCGGGCGAGTTGCCGCCGGTCAAGGCGATTTCGTCCACGTGCGCGTGCAGTAACTGCCCCGCCAGCGAACGGGCCGCTTCGGTCAGGTCGCGCGCCGTCACGCCTGCCTCCATCGGCCCCTGCGCCGCTTCACGCTTCAGATGCGCATGAATGGCCTGGAGCGTGGCTTCTGAAGGCAGCGACGCGCCGGCGTGATTGAAGTGCACCGTGCTTTGCGCGCCGGGCGCGAGGGCGCGCAACGCCTGAACGGCGCTCGGGGTCAGGGGGGCGGTCATGGCGGTTCCTGTTGTTGCGATCAGGCGGCGGTCATCAGGCCGGGGTCAGCGCGATCACGGCCTCGACTTCCACCGACACGCCTTGCGGCAAAGCGGCGACGCCGACGGCGCTGCGGGCATGGCGTCCCGCGTCGCCGAACACCTCGACCATCAGGTCCGAAGCGCCATTGGCGATGGCGCTCTGGCGATTGAAGTCCGGCGCGCTGGCAACGAACACGCCCAGCTTGACGACGCGCGCCACGCGGTCCAGCCGGTCGCCGGTGGCGGCGGCGATCTGCGACAGGATGCCCAGCGCGCTGGCGCGCGCAGCCTCGACGCCGTCGGCGTCCGACACCTGATGGCCCAATTGGCCCAGGTAGGCCGCCTTGCCGTCCTTGCGGGAGATCTGGCCGGAGATGTAGAGCAGGTTGCCCTCCTGAACGAAGGGCACGTAGTTCGCGGCCGGGGCGGCGGCGGCTTCCAGAACCAGGCCAAGCTCGGCAACGCGGGCGGAAATGCTGCGGGTCATATCGAATCACCTATGAAAGAAAGGGAAGGCGCGTCTTGACGCTGCCCTGATGCTATCGGGCGCGGCGTGACATGACCAATCAATTCTTGCTCGGTACGTATGAGTAAAACTAATACGTGTCAGACATCCGTGTTTTGGGCTGCGGTCTGTGCCAGCCAGTGGTGCAACGCCTGAACGGGCTCGCTGAATGCGCCGCGGGGCGTGACGAACCACCAGCCGATGCGCGGATCTTCCAGCACCGCGCCGGGCAGCGCCTCAACCAGTGCCCCGCTCGCCAGGTGCGCTGCGATCAGCTTTTCGCGGCCCATCGCCAGGCCCTGCCCCGCGAGGGCGGCCTCGACGACGATGTTGTAGTCATGCAGCCGCACCGTGCGGGCGGCGCCCAGATCCAGTCCGTACCGGTGCGCCCACGCGTCCCACTCGAACTGCTGCTGCGCGTGCGAGACCAGCAGCGGGTGGCGCAGCAGGTCGGCGGACGTCTTCGGCCGCTTTCGGCCCGCCACGAGCGCGGGCGCGCACACGACGGATAAGCGTTCCGTCATCAGCAATGTGCTGCGCACGCCGGGCCAGCCGCCGCGGCCATAGCGGATCGCGGCGTCGACCTCGCCGCCCGCAACATCCGCCAGTGCGATGTCGGGCTGCAATTGCAGATCGATATGGGGATGCGCGGCGGCAAAGGCGGGCAGGCGCGTCGCAAGCCAGCGCGTGGCGAACGAGGCCAGCAATCCGATCCGCAGCGTATGGCGCGCGGGCTCGGGCGCGCGCAGTTCCTCGGTGCCCTGGCGCAGCAGCTCGAACGCCGCGTGCACGCGGGCGTAGTAGGCCTGGCCGGCCTCGGTCAGCGCGACGGCGCGCGTGCGCCGTTCAAAAAGCGCCACGCCCAATTCCTTTTCCAGCCGCTGGATGTGATGGCTGATCGCGCTCTGCGTGACGAACAGCTCTTCTCCGGCCTGCGAAAAGCTCAGCCGCCGCGCGGCGGCCTCGAAAGCGCGCAGGGATACCAGAGGCGGCAGGGATCGCGAGGAACGCATCGGTGTGCAGGGACGGAAGGTGCGGAAGATGCGGGTGATGCTACGCGATGCGCGGGGGTTGGCAACTTGCGCCCCAATGCAAAAAGCCCGCAAACAAGTTGCGGGCTTTTTTAGGGGTACTGCGGTACTGCAAATTCTTGGCTCCCCGAGCTGGGCTCGAACCAGCGACCTGCGGATTAACAGTCCGTCGCTCTACCGACTGAGCTATCGGGGAACAGGTAGAGGGGGCGAATTATGCACAAAAAATCGGAAGAATGCAAAGCGACCTGAAAAAGCGGCTTTCGGTTGCCGAAACCGGCCCTTTTTTTCAAGCTTGCCGTCAACCCGATCCCGTATCATGGCGCACAGAGGGCTCGCGACCTCTCTCGATTTTTCTGGGTTCTCATATGTCTTCGTTCGACATTCAATTGCTGCTCACCGCCCTGGTGAGCGTTCTGGTCCTGGTCGCACTGATCGTCTCGCGGATACGCATGCATCCGCTGCTGGCGCTCTTGATAGTGTCGATCGGCGTCGGCTTTGCAACGGGCATGGCCCCGGGCGCCATCGTCAAAAGCCTGACCGACGGCGCCGGCAAGACACTGGGCGCCGTGGGCGTGGTAATCGCACTGGGCGCGATGCTGGGCAAGATCCTCGCGGACTCCGGCACCACCGAGCGCCTGGCCAATGCAATCCTGCGCCACACCTCTCCGCGCCTGATTCCCTGGGCCATGACGCTGGTGGCGTTCGTCATCGGCATCCCCATGTTCTTTGAAGTGGGCCTGGTGGTGATGCTGCCGCTGATCTTCAGCGTGGCGCGCAAGCTGGAAAGCCAGTCGCGGTTCAAGGGCTCGGCCTATGTCTACGTGGGCGTGCCGGTGATTTCGGCGCTGGCCGCCATGCACGGCATGGTGCCCCCGCATCCCGGCCCGCTGACCGCCATCGCCACGCTCAAGACCACGGTCGGCCCGACCATGATCTACGGCTTCATCGCGGCCCTGCCGGCCATGATCTTTGGCGGCCCGCTGTATGGCGCCTTCATCGCCCCGCGCATGACGACCCGGCCGGACGAGGCTCTGCTTGACCAGTTCACCGCCTCCACCGACAGCCCCGCTGGCCAGCATGCGCCCAGCGTCGGGCTCGGCGTGCTGGCGGCGCTGCTGCCCGCCCTGCTGATGCTGGTTCATGCCGTGGCCGAAATGCTGCTGCCCAAGGACTCCAGCGTGACGCACGTGGCCGCCTTCCTGGGCAACCCTGTCGTCGCCATGCTGCTGGGCGTGCTGTTCGCGGCCGTGACGCTGGTTTTCATGCGCGGCGGCGACCCGGAAAAGCTGCGCGGCGCGCTGGGCCAGAGTTTGAAGCCGATCGCCGGCATCATGCTCATCATCGCCGGCGGTGGCGCCTTCCAGCAGGTCCTGACGAACGCCAAGGTCGGCGACGCCATCGTGCACCTGACCCACCAGTTCGCCTTCCCGCCGCTGATCCTGGGCTGGCTGATCGCCATGCTGCTGTCGGTCTCCACCGGCTCGGCCACGGTCGGCATCGTGGGCGCTGCGGGGCTGCTGGCGCCGCTGGCGGGTGCCGACCCCAACCTGAATTTGCCGCTGCTTGCCCTTTCCATCGGTTGCGGTTCGCTGTTCTTCAACTACGCGAACCACGCCGGATTCTGGATGGTGAAGGAATCGTTCGGCATGACGATGGGCGAAGCCACGAAGACGATTTCGGTCGTGCAGTCGATCGTGTCGGTGGTGGGGCTGGTGATGGTGCTGCTGTTTAATCTGTTGCCGGCGTTGGGGTAACAAAGACAGCGGGAGCGGATGCGCGCCATGCACGAGCCGCCCCACAAACAAAAAGGCCGATCCACATGGAATCGGCCTTTTTGCTGGGTATTTCTCTGGTGCCGGTGAAAGGAATCGAACCCTCGACCTTCTCATTACAAGTGAGCTGCTCTACCAACTGAGCTACACCGGCGAAGCGTGCCGGGGCACGCGCAGGGACTGCATTGTAATGAAAAAAATGCAGCCCCTCTCGTGGGGTCGTTATTTGACGATGGTCAGGCGCGGGCGCTTGGGTTCGTCGTCGTCGCCATCGTCGCCTCCGGGGGCGGGATTGGCATCCGAGCCCTCGGGGGCGGCGGGGTTCGGCGTGGCGCTTTGGGCGCCTGCCTCGGGCGGCTCGTAGGGCTGTACCTCGAAGCCCATGCCGGCGCCGGTTTCGCGCGCATAGATGGCGCTGACGGCGCCGACGGGGACGTAGACGTTTTCGGTCACGCCGCTGAAGCGGGCCTGGAATTCGATGAATTCATTGCCCAGCACCAGACGGTTGGTGGCCAGCGTGCCCACGTTCAGCGTGATCTGGCCGTCGCGCACGTGGGCGACGGGCACCATGGTGTGCTCGTCGACCTGCACGGTGATGTACGGCGTGTAGCCGTTATCGGTGCACCATTCGTGCAACGCGCGGATCAGATACGGTTTGGTCGAAGTTTCACCCATTACACAGCCAGCCTTAACGACGCATCACTTTTTCCGAAGGCGTCAGCGCTTCGATGTAGGCCGGGCGCGAGAAGATGCGTTCGGCGTACTTTTGCAGCGGAGCCGCATTCTTGGGCAGTTCGATGCCGTAGTGGTCCAGGCGCCAGAGCAGCGGAGCGACGGCCACGTCGAGCATGGAGAATTCCTCGCCCAGCATGTACTTGTTCTTGAGCAGCATCGGGGCCAGCTGGGCCAGGCGGTCGCGGATGTTCTGGCGAGCGTTGGCGAGCTTCTTTTCGTCGGGCTTGGCGCTGCGGTCTTCCAGCGTCGAGACGTGAACGAACAGTTCCTTCTCGAAGTTGTACAGGAACAGACGCGTGCGAGCGCGCATGACCGGGTCGGCGGGCATGAGCTGCGGGTGCGGGAAGCGCTCGTCGATGTACTCGTTAATGATGTTCGACTCGTACAGAACCAGGTCGCGTTCGACCAGAATGGGCACTTGACCGTACGGGTTCATCACCGAGATGTCTTCGGGCTTGTTGTACAGGTCGATGTCGCGGATCTCGAAATCCATACCCTTTTCGAACAACACGAAACGGCAGCGTTGCGAAAACGGACACGTGGTTCCGGAATAGAGCACCATCATGGCGGTAAGTCCTTTATGAAAAACGAAAGGCCAGCGCCTAAATCTAGCAGGCGCTGGCCCCAATTGCCAGGCAGGATAGGCTTACAGCCCTATCCGCCTCTTCCGTCCCCAATAGACGGGGTGGCTGGGGAACCTGGCGGGGCGTTACGGTTAGCGCACGTGTTTCCAGTACGAGGCATTCAGGCGCCACGTAACAAAGAAGAACAGGAGCAGGAACAACATGACGCCGACGCCGATGCGGACGCGCAGTGTCTGGACGGGCTCGGCCATCCAGGACATGAATGCGGTCAGATCAGCGACGTCGTTGTCGTATGTTGCGATTTGGGCCGGGTTGGCGGCCTTGAATTTGGCATCAAAGGTGGCATGGCCATGGTGATTGGCTAACGGCTCGGCCTTCACCGTGGCAAAACCCTGTGCATCGTACACCGTTGTGACGCGTTCCCACGTTTTGGGCGCGCCTTCCTTGCCTTCGACTTCGTGAACGGCAACGGTGGTGAGCTCGCGCGGGCCCTGTTCCTGCCAGAGGGCATGCGGCATGCCGACCGACGGGAAGACCAGGTTGTTCCAGCCCGTGGCGCGCGACGTGTCGCGGTAGAACGTGCGCAGGTAGGTGTACAGATAGTCGGAGCCCGAGGGGCCGGCGTTCACGGACTTGGCGCGGGCGATCACGGACAAGTCCGGGGGCGTCGTGCCAAACCAGGCCTTGGCGTCCTTCGGCGTCATGGCGACGTGCATCATGTCGCCAATCTTTTCGCCGGAGAACAGCAGGCTTTCCTTGATCTGTTCGTCGGTCAGGCCGATATCCCGGAGCTTGTTGTAGCGCATCGAGGATGCGCTATGACAGTTCAGGCAGTAGTTGACGAACAGCTTGGCGCCGTTTTGCAGCGACGCCATGTCGTTGACGCGGTAAGGCGCCTTGTCCAGCGGGAACCCGCCTCCGGCGGCAAAGGTTGCGGTACACGTGAGCATCAAGGCCACGGCACCAATCAGCTTCTTGATCATGGTTAGTCCGTTATTCTCGTTGGCTCAGTGGGCGTGGAACGTGACGCGGTCGGGCACTTGCTTGAACGTGCCCAGGCGGCTCCATACCGGCATCAGGAAGAAGAAGGCCAGGTACAGCAGCGTGCCGATCTGCGACGTCAGGTTCAACGGCGGACTGGGCGGCTGCGTACCGATGTAGCCGAGCACCAGGAAGTTGACCATGAAGATGCCGTAGATCCACTTGTGCCACGTGGGGCGGTAGCGGATCGACTTGACCGGCGAATGATCGAGCCAGGGCAGGAAGAACAGGATGACGACCGTGCCGCCCATGGCCACCACGCCCCAGAACTTGGCGTCGATGGCGCGCAGCAGCACGGCGACGACGATCAGGATGCCGGGGACGGCGATGCGCATGAAGCCCTTCAGGTTGCTCTTGGCGAACAGCACGATGGCGCCCAGCACCGACGCGCCCGCCAGCACCCACGTGAATTCATCCGTGGTGGCGCGCAGCATCGAGTAGAACGGCGTGAAGTACCAGACCGGCGCGATGTGCGGAGGCGTCTTCAGCGAGTCAGCAGGAATGAAGTTGTTGAACTCGAGGAAGTACCCGCCCATTTCCGGGGCGAAGAACACGATGGCCGCGAACACCAGCAGGAAGCCCGCCACGCCCACCAGGTCATGCACCGAGTAGAACGGATGGAACGGGATGCCGTCTTTCGGGCGGCCGTACTTGTCTTTCGGGCCTTGCTTGATTTCGATGCCGTCCGGGTTGTTCGAGCCGACTTCGTGCAGAGCCACCAGGTGAGCCGCCACCAGGCCGATCAGAACCAGCGGAATGGCGATGACGTGGAAGGCGAAGAAGCGGTTCAGCGTGGCATCGGACACGACGTAGTCGCCGCGGATCCAGATGGACAGTTCAGGACCAATGAACGGAATGGCCGCGAACAGGTTCACGATCACCTGGGCGCCCCAGTACGACATCTGGCCCCAGGGCAGCAGGTAGCCGAAGAATGCTTCGGCCATCAGACAGAGGAAGATCGCGACGCCGAAGATCCACACCAGTTCGCGGGGCTTGCGGTAGGAACCGTAAAGCAGGCCGCGCAGCATGTGCAGGTAGACGACGACGAAGAACATCGACGCGCCGGTCGAGTGCATGTAGCGCACCAGCCAGCCCCACGGGACCTCGCGCATGATGTATTCGACGGATTGGAACGCGCGCTCGGCGTCCGGCTTGTAGTGCATGACCAGGAAGATGCCGGTCACGATCTGCAGCACCAGCACCAGTAGCGCCAGCGAGCCAAAGAAGTACCAGAAGTTGAAATTCTTGGGTGCGTAATACTCGGACAGATGGGCTTTCCAGGTGGATGTCACCGGAAAGCGCCGGTCCAGCCAGCCCAACAGGCCTGTCGTCTCGACGGTTTTCTCGCCAGCCATGTAACGGCTCCTTCTATACGTGGCGTATTGTTCTTACTTACGTAGATCGGGAAAAAAGCGCGACGCGAGCGTCAGGCCTTGTTGTCTTCATCGACGCCCACGATGATGCGGGTATCGGTGAGGTACTGGTACGGCGGAACTTCGAGATTATCGGGGGCGGGCTTGTTCTTGAAGACCCGGCCAGCCAGGTCGAACGTGGAGCCGTGGCAGGGACAGAGGAAGCCGCCTTGCCAATCCGCGCCCAGACCGCCGCCGCCACCCGTTTCGAAGTGCGCGGTGGGCGAGCAGCCCAGGTGGGTGCAGATGCCGACGCAGACGAAGATCTCGGGCTTGCGCGAGCGAGCTTCGTTTTCGGCATAGGGAGGCGTGAAGCCGGGGCGCTTGGATTGCGGGTCGGCGAGCTGGGGATCCAGTGCCTTCAGGCCGGCCAGCTGCTCGGGCGAGCGGTGCATGATCCAGACCGGTTTGCCGCGCCATTCGACCGTTTTCATGGAACCGACGGGAATGTCGCCGATATCCACTTCAACGGGCGCCCCTGCCGCGCGGGCTTTTTCGGAGGGGGAAAACGTGCTCACAAGCGGCACTGCCGTTGCGACACCTGCTACGCCGCCCACAGCACAGGCGGTGGTAACCCAGAAACGTCGCGAAGGATCAGGTGGCAGGTTGGGATCAACCGCACCGTCATCGTCATGCACCAGCGTATCCTGACTCATCTTCCTATCCTTGTTGATGCGCCCGCTCTACGAGTAGCATCACTTCTGCGGCATCGGGTTCGCGGGAATATGTAACAACATAGCAACCGCGTATTATAGGCCAGCCTACCCCAGGCGTATCACGAATGGAGCGGATTTATGAGCAAAACGACTGGTTTCGTCAAAGAGTTTCGAGATTTCGCGGTCAAGGGCAACGCGGTCGACTTGGCCGTTGGTGTGATCATCGGTGCGGCGTTCGGCAGGATTGTCGACTCGCTGGTTCGGGACATCATCATGCCGCTCGTCAATTTCATTCTTGGCGGATCGGTCGATTTTTCGAACAAGTTCCTCGTGCTCTCGATGCCCGAGGGCTATGCGGGCCCGATGACCTATGCGGATCTGACCAAGGCCGGCGCCAACGTCTTTGCCTGGGGCAACTTCGTCACCATCATCATCAATTTCGTCCTGCTGGCGCTTGTGATCTTCTGGATGGTCAAGGCCATCTACAGGGCACGCAACAAGCAGGAGGAAGCGCCGGCGCCGGCCAAGACGCCGGAAGACGTGGCCCTGTTGCGTGAAATCCGCGATCTGCTCAAGCGGCCGTAAACCACAAAGCGCCCCTCGGGGCGCTTTTGCTTTTATCCAGGCCGGGTTCAGGCCGGATTGTCGATATCCACGAATTCGACCGTGATGCCGAATTGCTCGGCCACGGCCTGCCCCAGCGCCTGCACGCCATAGCGTTCGGTGGCATGGTGGCCGGCCGCGATGAAGCCCACGCCGGTTTCGCGCGCCAGGTGTACGGTGGATTCGGACACTTCGCCGGTGATGTAGACGCCGGCGCCCGCCTCCACGGCGTCGCCCATCATGCCTTGCGCGCCGCCCGTGCACCAGGCGATTGTCGCCAGCGGTTGGTCCGGGTCGCCCACGACGAGCGGCTGGCGGCCCAGGCGCTGCGCTACGCGGTCGCCCAGTTGGCCCAGCGTCTGCACACCGCTGGCCTCGCCTAGCCAGATCAGCCCGTCCTGCCCGCAGGTCAGCGGCGCGCCGTCGTCGCGCCGCGCCGGCGTCAGTCCCAGCACGCGCGCCAGTTGCGCGTTGTTGCCCAGCGTCGGGTGCGCGTCCAGCGGCAGGTGGTAGGCAAAGAGGTTCAGGTCGTTCTTCAGCGTCAGGGCCATGCGTGTGCGGCGGGTGCCGATGACGCGGCGGTCTTCGTTGCGCCACATCCAGCCGTGATGCACCAGCACGGCATCCGCGCCGCGGTCGACCGCAGCGCGCAGCAATGCTTCGCTGGCCGTCACACCGGTGATAATGTGTCCGACCTCGGATCGGCCTTCCACCTGCATCCCGTTGGGACAGTAGTCCTTGAAACGGGCCGCCTGCAGGGTGTCGTCCAGCCAGTTGGCCAGGACGCGGGAGTCCACTTTATTCATCGCTAGTCCTATCAGAAACATGCGCCGATATTGGCTGATCTTTGCTCAGGCCGTCACGGTCTGCCTGGCTATTCTATTCGTGGTGACGACGTTGCGGCCCGACCTGCTGCGCGTGAACGGACCCGGCACGGTCCCGCCGGCCACCGCCGCGGCCGGACGCGCGCCCAACGGCGACGTGGGCGCGGTGTCGTACGCGGATGGCGTGGCCAAGGCGGCGCCCTCGGTGGTGAACGTATTTACGACCAAGCACGTGAACGTGCCGTTGATTCCGCTGCCCGACGATCCGGTGCTGCGCCAGCTTTTCGGGCAGGTGCCGGGCGTGAGCCGGCGCGAGGCGTCGACCAGCCTGGGCTCGGGCGTGATCGTGAATGCGGACGACTACGTGCTGACCAACTACCACGTGGTGCAGGCTGCGGACGCGATCGAGGTGGCGCTGCGCGACGGGCGGCGCGATACCGCCAAGGTGGTGGGGGCGGATCCGGACACCGATCTGGCGGTGCTTAAGCTGTCCAAGCTGCGCGACTTGCCCGCCGCAACGCTGGCGTCCGACAAGGGCTTGCGCGTGGGCGACGTGGTGCTGGCGATCGGCAATCCGTTTGGGGTGGGCCAGACCACCACGCAGGGCATCGTGTCGGCGCTGGGCCGAAATGGCCTGGGCCTGAACACCTACGAGAACTTCATTCAGACCGACGCGGCGATCAATCCGGGCAATTCGGGCGGCGCGCTGGTCGATGCCTACGGCAACCTGGTGGGCATCAACACCGCCATTTATTCGGAATCCGGCGGGTCGATGGGCATCGGCTTTGCGACGCCGATTGAAATTGCCCGCAAGGTCATGGACGACATCGTCAAGACCGGGGCGGTCAAGCGTGGCTGGCTGGGCGTGGAGCCGCAGGACATGACGCCGGAACTGGCGCGGGCCTTCGAGCTGCCGCGCGATGCGGCGGGCGTGATCATTGCCGGGGTGATGCGCGACGGTCCGGCCGCGCGCGGCGGCCTGCGGGTGGGCGATATCGTTCAGTCGGTCAATGGCAAGCGGGTGGCGGACACGACCGGCCTGCTGTCGGAGATTGCGCAGGTGCCGCCGGGCCAGCGGGCCACGCTGGGCATCTTGCGCAGCGGCAAGCCGGCGGAACTGGCCGTTGTGATGGGGACGCGGCCGGGCAAGCCGCGCTAAGCGCATTTGCGCGCCGCCGCGCGGGCAGCGGCGGTGTCGGGTTTGCTGGAGAGCTCGCGAACCAGCGCAAGGATCAGGCGCTTGGTGCTGTCGGGTTGCGGCGCCAGCCGCGCGCAGATTTCGGCGCAATAGCCATCCATGCCGTCGGCCACGGCGTTCTGCAGGCCGGGTGAGGTTCCCGACCCAGCGCCAAAGCCCGCCGCGGAACCAGATTCAGACCCAGTTCCAGAGCCAGCCCCAGCCTTCGGCGAGGAGGCGTGCACCACGCCGTCCGTCAGCCACGGCACGCTGGTGCCGAGGGCGCGCGCCAGCCGCACGAGCGTGTTGCGGGCCGGCGAGTAGCGGTCTTCGCGCGTAAGGATGCGGTGGATGCAGGACTGCGGCACGCCCGACAGGCGCGCAAGCTGGTTCTGGCTATGGATGCCGCGCCACCGCATGAGGGCGCGCAGTCTTTGGGAGAGCGACATGACTGCAATGTAGGACTGCAGTCATGGGCGGACAAGGTAAAACGGTCCGCTTTTATGCGGACCGTCTGGGTTGCTATCTGCCTTGCCGTTGCGTTGCGGCCAACCGGCTTCAGTGGCGTTCGGTCAGGGAGTCGGCGGCGTCGTCTGCCGGCGCACCCTCTTTCGGTGTGACCATCCGGGCGCAGATCAGCCCGACCTCATAGAGCAGGCACAGCGGCACCGCGAGCATGAACTGGCTGACGACGTCGGGCGGGGTGACCACGGCCGCGATGATGAACGCGCCCACCACCACGTAGCCGCGCGCGGCTTTCAGCTTGGAGAGCTCGACCACGCCCATCTTCACCAGCAGCACCACGGCCACGGGCACCTCGAAGGTGATGCCGAACGCCATGAACATCGTCATGACGAAGCTCAGGTAGGCCTCGATGTCCGGCGCCGGGGTGATGGACTGCGGCGCGAACGTGGCGATGAAGTGGAACACCGTGCGGAACACCACGAAATAGCAGAACGCCATCCCCGCGATGAAGAGGAACGTGCTGGATACGATGAGCGGCAGCGCCAGGCGCTTTTCGTGCCGGTACAGCCCCGGGGCCACGAAGGCCCATGCCTGGTACAGCACCACGGGCAGCGCCACGATGAACGCGGCCATCATCGTGACCTTGACCGGCACCATGAAGGGCGTGATGACGCCGGTGGCGATCATGCGGGTGCCTTCGGGCAGCGAGGCCAGCATGGGGGCGGCCAGCACGTCATAGATGGCCGACGCGCCGGGATAAATGAAGAGCACGATGAATACGGCCACCACGGCGCCAACGGCACGCAGCAGGCGGGTGCGCAGCTCGACCAGGTGGGAGATGAAGGTCTCTTGCTGGCCTTCTTCTTGGGTTGCGTCCTGGGTCACGACGGAGTTCCAGAGGGCGAGACGGGCTTGGCGGCGGGCGCGGCGACGTCAGCCGCGGGCGCGCTGGGCGCCGGGGCGGGTTGTTGAGGGGCGGCGGCCGGACGCGGTGCGGGCTCGGCGGCGGGCAGGTCCAGATCCAGATTGTGGTTCTGGCTGGGGGGGGCGATCGTGCGCGCGGGCTCGTCGGACGCGTCAGCAACCTGGGCAGTCACCGGCGCCTGCGCAACGGCCGGCGTGGCCTTGCCGCTGGCTTCGCGGGCCACTTCGTCGAGTTCGGCGCGGAATTGCTGCACGGGTTCCTGCAGCGAGGCACCGGTCTCGTTCAGCGATTGCTGCACGCCCTGGGCCGCGTCTTCCATTTCGGTCTTGAACTTGCGGAGTTCGTCGAGTTCGATTTCGCGCTGGATATCGGACTTGACGTCATTGACGTAACGCTGCGCGCGCCCGAGCAGGTGGCCGACGGTGCGGGCAACCTTGGGCAGGCGTTCGGGGCCGATGACGATCAGGGCGACGACGCCGATCACCATCAGTTCAGTGAGGCTGACATCAAACATTCGACGGCCGCTTGGGAATTGAAGCAATAAGGGCCGGCCCGTTCAGGGCTGGCCCGGAGGGAGACTGGCTGGCGCTCAGGAGTTGGACTTTTCCTTGGCCTGCACGTCGATGGTGTCGCCGGCGACGCGCTGCTGCGTGACCGGTTCAGCGGGCTTGTCGCTGTTGGCTTCTTTCATGCCGTCCTTGAAGCCCTTGACCGCGCCGCCCAGATCGCCGCCGATGTTGCGAAGTTTCTTGGTGCCGAAAATCAGCGCAACGATGACCAGGACGACCAACCAATGCCAAATGCTGAAACTACCCATGATGATTCTCCGAATTACGCAGTGGGGGCCACGCGCCCTTTCCAGGGACGCGAGCCGCCGATGATGTGGAAATGCAGGTGCGGGACTTCCTGGCCGCCTTCGACGCCAGAATTGATCATGATGCGAAATCCGCCATCAGGGCCCGGACGGCAACCGTTCTCGGCGGCAAGCCGCGGCGCCAACGACATCATTCTACCCAACCAATCTGCGTCCTCGCCCGTAATATCCTGCATGGATGTGACATGACGTCGGGGGATCAGCAGTAAATGTACCGGCGCGGCGGGATTGATATCGTGGAATGCAACAAAGTCCTGGTCCTCGAAGACCTTCTTGGACGGGATTTCGCCAGCGGCGATCTTGCAGAAAAGGCAGTTGTCGCTCATGGGTGTGGTTTCCGTGGTCAGTCTTTCGGGCGGCTTGCCTTTTCCACCAGGCCCGAGAGGCCTTCGCGGCGGGCCAGCTCGGCCAGCACGTCTTCGGGCCGCAGGTTGAAATGCGTCAGCGCCACCAGGCAGTGGAACCACAGATCGGCGGTCTCGCTGACGATGCGGTCGGGGACGCCATCCTTGGCGGCCATCACCAGTTCCGTGGCTTCTTCCCCGATCTTCTTCAGGAAGGCGTCCGGCCCCTTGGCCAGCAGCTTGGCCGTGTAGGAGGCGGAAGGATCGCCGCCGTTCTGCGGACGGCGGGTTTCCAGGGTGTCTGCAATGCGGGCCAGGATGTCGGCCGCGGTCAGGGTCTGATCGGTCATTTGTAGATGAGTTCCGGGTCTTTGAGCACCGGATCCACCGTGACCCAGGACGCCTGATCGGTCTGGCCTTCCAGGCGGCGGAAGAAGCAGCTTGCGCGGCCGGTGTGGCAGGCGATGCCACCTTCCTGGTGGACTTTCAAGAGCACCACGTCGCCGTCGCAATCCAGGCGCAGTTCGTGCACTTCCTGGACGTGGCCGGATTCTTCGCCCTTGCGCCACAGACGCTGGCGCGAGCGCGACCAGTAGACGGCGCGGCCGGTGGCGGCCGTTTCGGCCAGCGATTCGCGGTTCATCCAGGCCACCATCATGATCTGGCCGTTCTCGGCGTCTTGGGCGATGGCGGGAATGAGGCCGTTTTCGTCGAAGACGACGTCGGCCATCCAGGTGGGTTCGTTGCTCATAATCAGTCCAATCGTACGGCGATGCCCTGTTCGGCCATGAAGTGCTTGCACTCGCCGACGGTATGCTGGCCAAAATGGAAGATGCTGGCGGCCAGCACCGCGCTGGCGCGGCCGGTGGTGACGCCGTCGGCCAGATGCTGCAGGTTGCCCACGCCGCCCGAGGCGATGACGGGCACCGGCACGGCGTCCGAGACGGTGCGGGTCAGTTCCAGGTCAAAGCCGGATTTGGTGCCGTCGCGGTCCATGCTGGTCAGCAGGATTTCGCCGGCGCCGTAGGCGGCCATGCGGCGCGCCCACGCCACGGCGTCCAGGCCGGTGGCCTTGCGGCCGCCATGCGTGAAGACTTCCCAGCGGGCCGGTTCGCCGGGCGCGGACACGCGACGGGCGTCGATGGCCACGACCACGCATTGCGAGCCGTGGTAGTCGGACGCGGCGCGAACCAGGTCGGGATTGGCCACCGCGGCGCTGTTGATGCTGATCTTGTCGGCGCCGGCATTGAGCAGGCGCTGGATGTCGGACACCTGGCGCACGCCGCCGCCCACGGTCAGCGGAATGAAGACCTGCGACGCCACCTGCTCGATGATGGGCAGGATCAGGTCGCGGCCATCGCTGGTGGCGGTGATGTCCAGAAAGGTGAGTTCGTCGGCGCCCTGCTCGTTGTAGCGGCGGGCGATCTCGACGGGGTCGCCCGCGTCGAGCAGGTTGACGAAGTTCACGCCCTTGACGACGCGGCCGGCCGTGACGTCAAGGCAGGGAATGATGCGGCGGGTCAGCGCGTTCTGCGCGGACGCGCCGGCCCCGGGGGTGCTGCTGGATGTGGTCATTTTGCCAATTCGTCGGCGCGCGCCTGCGCGGCCTGGAAGTCGAGCGTGCCTTCGTAGATGCTGCGGCCCAGGATGGCGCCTTCGACACCCTCTTCTTCGACGGCGCACAGCGCCTCGATGTCCTGGATGCCGGCGATGCCGCCCGACGCGTACACGGGAATGCGCACGTGCTGGGCCAGGCGGACCGTGGCTTCGACGTTGACGCCCGACAGCATGCCGTCGCGGCCGATATCGGTGTAGATGATGGCTTCGCAGCCGTAGTCTTCGAACTTCTTGGCCAGATCCAGCACGTCGTGGCGGGTCAGTTTGCTCCAGCCGTCGGTGGCGATCTTGCCGTCGCGGGCGTCCAGGCCGACGATGATCTGGCCTGGGAAGGCGCCGCAGGCGTCCTGCAGGAAGCCCGGGTTCTTGACCGCGGCAGTGCCGATGATGACGTACGAGATGCCGGCGTCGAGGTAGCGTTCGATGGTGTCCAGGTCGCGGATGCCTCCGCCGATCTGGACGGGAATGTCGTCGCCGACGGCGTCCAGAATCGCCTTGATGGGCGCCTCGTTCTTGGGCTTGCCGGCTACGGCGCCGTTCAGGTCGACCAGATGCAGGCGGCGGGCGCCCTGGTCCAGCCAGCGGGTGGCCATGGCGGCGGGGTCTTCGGAGAACACCGTTGCATCGTCCAGGTCACCCTGGCGCAGGCGAACGCAACGCCCGTCTTTGAGGTCGATGGCGGGGATCAGCAGCATGGTTGGCAGCGAGTAAAAAGATGGGGTTGAAAGGGCTGGCGCACGCGGCTCGAGGCCTAGGGCTGCCAGTCTACAAAATTGCGATACAGGCGCAAACCGTGCTCGGCACTTTTTTCGGGGTGGAACTGCACCGCGAAAATGTTAGCTGCCGCCACCGCGCAGGTAAAGGCGACGCCATAATCGGTTTCACCAACCGTCAGGCCCGGATCGGCCGGGTCGGCGTAGTAACTATGGACGAAATAGAAGTGCGAGTCGTCCGGAATGCCGTCCCAGATCGGGTGAGAGCGGGTGTGGCGGACTTTGTTCCAGCCCATGTGCGGCACCTTCAGGCGCTCAGGACGGGTGTCGACCAGGCCCGCGCCGCCCGCGTCGGCGAGGCAGGCCTCGTCGTCGGCGGGAATCAGGTCGGCAAAGCCGGGGCCGGAAAAGCGGCGCACGACGCCGGGGAACAGGCCCAGGCAGGCGGTGCCGCCTTCTTCGCTGGAGTCGAACAGCATCTGTTCGCCCACGCAGACGCCCAGCAGGGGCTTCTCGCGAGCGGCGCGCACGACGGCGTCGCGCAGGCCGGATTCGTTCAGGGTGCGCATGCAGTCCGCCATGGCGCCTTGACCCGGGAAGACCACGCGGTCGGCTGCGGCGATTTCCTGGGGCTGGTTGCAGATGCGGATGTCGGCGTCAGGCGCGGCGTATTTCAGGGCGCGGGCGACGGAATGGAAATTGCCCATTCCATAGTCGACGATGGCGATAGTGGTCACTTCTGTCTGCCTGGTGCGGTGCGAAAGTGGATTGCGTACGTTACAGCAGTGCGTTACAGCACGCCCTTGGTGGAAGGCACGACGTCGCCCATGCGGGGGTCGACTTCGAGAGCCATGCGCAGCGCGCGGCCACAGGCCTTGAACACGGTTTCCGCCTGGTGATGCGAGTTGAATCCGCGCAGGTTGTCGATGTGCATCGTGATCAGCGCGTGATTGACCAGGCCCTGGAAGAATTCGCGCGTGAGGTCCACGTCGAAGCTGCCGATGTGAGAGCGCGTGAACGGGATGTGGTATTCCAGGCCAGGACGGCCGGAAAAGTCGATCACGACGCGCGACAGCGCTTCGTCCAGCGGCACGTAGGCATGCCCGTAGCGGCGCAGACCCGCCTTGGTGCCCGCCGCCTTGGCGATGGCCATGCCCAGCGTGATGCCCACGTCTTCCACCGTGTGATGCGCGTCGATGTGCAGGTCGCCCTCGGCCTTGATGTCCAGGTCGATCAGGCCGTGGCGCGCGATCTGGTCCAGCATGTGGTCCAGGAAGGGCACGCCCGTGTCGATCGTCTGCTTGCCGGTGCCATCGAGGTTGATGGCCACGCGGATGCGGGTTTCGTTGGTGTTGCGGGTGATTTCTGCGGTACGCATATTAAGCACTCAAGATCTCTTGCAGGGCGGATAGCAAGGCGGCGTTCTCGGCCGGGGTGCCCACCGAAATGCGCAGGCAGTCGGCCAGCAGCGGGTGGGCATTGGAGAAGTTGCGAATCAATATTTTGCGCGCTTTCAGGGCAAGATGCACGGCGTTGCCGTCGAGCTTGCCGGAAAAGCGGGCGAGAATGAAATTTGCGGCGGAAGGGAATACCCTGACGCCGGGCAATTGCGCCAGCGCGGCGACCAGCGGTTCGCGGTCCGCGCGCAGCCGGGCGGCCTGTTCGTCCAGCACGGCCTTGTGGCGCAGCACGGCCAGCAGCGTCGCCTGGGTCAGCACGTTCAGGTTGTAGGGCGGGCGCACCTTGTTCAGCTCGGCGATCCACGCGGGATGCCCGGCCAGGTAGCCGAAGCGCAGGCCGGCCAGGCCAATCTTGGACACCGTGCGCATGACGACGACGTTAGGCGCATCCAGCACCTGGGGCATCCAGGTGTAGTCCGCGAACGGCTGGTAGGCCTCGTCGATCACCACCAGGCCGGGCGCGGCCTGGATGATGGCGTTCACGTCTTCCGGCGACCACAGGCCGCCGGTGGGATTGTTGGGGGTGGCCAGGAACACGAGCTTGGGCTGGTGCTCGCGGATGGCGGCGAGCATGGCCGGCAGATCCAGGCTCAGGTCCGCGGTCAGCGGCACGCCCACGAAATGCGCGTGATCGAAACGGGCCGCCATGTCGAAGTACACGAACGACGGCCACGGCGACAGCACCGCGTCGCCCGGGTTGCAGCACGCCTGCACCATCAGGTGGATGAGTTCGTCCGAGCCGTTGCCGAACAGCACGTCCGCGGCGTCCGGCACGCCGAAGGCCGTCTTGACGGCGGCCTCAAGCTTGGACAGGTCGGCGGACGGATAACGGTTCAGCGGCGTGTCGCGGACGGCGCGCGCGATGTCGTCGCGTACGGCTTCGGGCAGCTCGTACGGGCATTCCATGGCGTCCAGCTTGATGCAGCCTTCGGCATGGGCGACGGGGTACGCCGCCAGCTCGCGAATGTCCGCCCGGACGGTGCCTTTGACGCGGCCGGCGACGCCATCCGCCGGAGCTGCGCTCATGGCTTGTCGATCCGGTACTGGGCGCTGGCGGCGTGCGCCTGCAAGCCCTCACCCAGCGCCAGTTCGGCGGCGATGCGGCCCAGCGTCTGGGCGCCGGCGTGCGAAACCTGGATCAGGCTGGAGCGCTTCTGGAAGTCATAGACGCCAAGCGGCGACGAGAAGCGCGCCGTGCGCGAGGTGGGCAGCACGTGGTTCGGGCCGGCGCAGTAGTCGCCCAGGGCTTCAGAGCTGAAGCGGCCCATGAAGATGGCGCCGGCGTGACGGATGCGGGCGGTCCAGACCTCGGGCTGCTCGGTGGAGATCTCGAGATGCTCGGGGGCGATGTCGTTGGCGATCTGGCAGGCTTCTTCCAGGTCGCGGACCAGAATCAGCGCGCCGCGGTTGGCCAGGCTGACGCGCAGGATGTCGGCGCGCGGCATCGTGGGCAGCAGGCGGGCGATGGACGCTTCGACCTCCTCGATGAAGGCGGCGTCGGGACAGAGCAGGATGGACTGCGCCAGTTCGTCGTGCTCGGCCTGCGAGAACAGGTCCATGGCGATCCAGTCGGCCGGCGTCTTGCCGTCGCAGATGACCAGGATTTCGCTGGGGCCGGCGATCATGTCGATACCGACCACGCCGAACACGCGGCGCTTGGCGGCGGCAACATAGGCGTTGCCCGGGCCGACGATCTTGTCCACGGCCGGCACGGTATCGGTGCCATACGCCAGCGCACCCACGGCCTGCGCGCCGCCGATGGCGAACACGCGGTCCACGCCGCTGATGGCGGCCGCGGCCAGCACGATGGGATTGCGCACGCCATCCGGCGTGGGCGTGACCATGACCAGTTCCAGCACGCCCGCGACCTTGGCCGGGATGGCGTTCATCAGCACGGACGACGGATAAGCAGCCTTGCCGCCCGGCACGTACAGGCCCACGCGGTCCAGCGGGGTGACCTGCTGGCCGAGCAGCGTGCCGTCGGCTTCGGTGTAGGTCCAGGTCTCGGCGCGCTGGCGCTCGTGGTAGGCGCGCACGCGGTCGGCGGCGGCTTCCAGCGCATTGCGCTGGGCGGCCGGCAGCGCGGCCAGGGCCGCATGCCAATCGGCCTTGGGGATCTCCAGCGTATGGACGGCCGCGTCCGGCATGCGGTCGAACCGCTGCGTGTATTCCACCAGCGCGGCATCGCCGCGGGCGCGCACGTCGGCCAGGATGCTGGCGGCGGCGCGGTCGATGGATTCGTCCTCGGTGGCCTCGAAGGCCAGCAGCGTGGACAGGGCGGTTTTGAAACCGGGATCGCGGGAGTCGAGACGATTGATCAGGGCCATGGCGTCATGGAGCAAAGCGGGTAACGGTATCGGCCGCCGCGCCGGGCGCGGCGGGCGGGAATCAGACGTTGCGGGAGGCGGCTCTTGCGAAAGCGTCCAGCAGCGGTTGCAGGCGGTCGCCGCGGGTTTTCAGGGCGGCCTGGTTGACGATCAGGCGCGACGAGATCGGCATGACGTCTTCCACGGCGACCAGGTCGTTGGCGCGCAGCGTGCCGCCGGTGGACACCAGGTCGACGATGCAGTCGGCCAGGCCGACCAGCGGCGCGAGTTCCATCGAACCATACAGCTTGATGATGTCCACGTACACACCCTTGGCCGCGAAGTGTTCACGGGCTGACTGCACGTACTTGGTGGCCACGCGCAGGCGCGCGCCCTGGTGGACCGCGGCCTCGTAGTCGAAGCCGTTGCGCACGGCCACGGCCAGGCGGCATTTGGCGATGTTCAGGTCGATGGGCTGGTACAGGCCGCCGGGCTGTTCCTTGGCGTGTTCGATCAGCACGTCCTTGCCGGCGATGCCCAGGTCCGCCGCGCCGTACTGCACGTAGGTGGGCACGTCGGAGGCGCGCACGATGATCAGGCGCAGGCCGGGATCGCTGGTGGGCAGGATGAGCTTGCGCGAGCTTTCCGGATTCTCCGGAACGTCGATGCCGGCTTCCGCCAGCAACGGCATGGTTTCTTCGAAGATGCGGCCCTTGGACAGCGCCAGGGTCAGGGGGGTGACGGAGGCATTGCTCATTGAGCCTGTTCCTTGCCGGTAACTCGTTGGATGTTCGCGCCCAGGGCGCGCAGTTTCACTTCCATCTGGTCGTAGCCGCGATCCAGGTGGTAGATGCGGTCAACCAGCGTGTCGCCGTCGGCGGCCAGGCCGGCGATGACGAGGCTGGCCGAGGCGCGCAGGTCGGTCGCCATGACCGTGGCGCCCGACAGGCGCGGCACGCCGCGCACGATGGCGGTGTGGCCGTCGATGTCGATCTGGGCGCCCATGCGGCGCAGTTCCTGCACGTGCATGTAGCGGTTTTCGAAGATGGTCTCGACGATGACCGACGTGCCGTCGGCCACGGCGTTCAGCGCCATCAGCTGAGCCTGCATGTCGGTGGCAAAGCCCGGGTATTCGTGTGTGCGAAAGCCCACGGCCTTGGGACGCTTGTCCATGGCGCCGCGGATCCAGTCCGGGCCGGTCTCGATGGTCAGGCCCGCTTCGGCCAGCTTGTCCAGCGTGGCGCCCAGGATGCCGGCATCCGCGTTCTTGAGCAGGATATCGCCGCCGGCTGCGCCCACCGCGCACAGGAAGGTGCCCGCTTCGATGCGGTCGGAAATGACGCGGTGCTCGGCGCCGTGCAGGCGGTCGACGCCGTCGATGACGATGCGGTCGGTGCCGTGGCCCTGGATGCGGGCGCCCATCTTGATGAGCAGTTCGGCCAGGTCCACGACTTCGGGTTCGCGCGCGGCGTTTTCCAGCACGGTGCGGCCTTCGGCCAGCACGGCGGCCATCAGCAGGTTTTCCGTGCCGGTGACCGTGACCATGTCGGTGCGGATGGAGGCGCCCTTCAGGCGCTTGGCGCGCGCCACGACGAAGCCGTGCTCGATGCTGATTTCAGCGCCCAGCGCGGCCAGGCCCTTGATGTGCTGGTCCACCGGCCGCTGGCCGATGGTGCAGCCGCCGGGCAGGCTGACGCGGGCCTCGCCAAAGCGTGCGACCAGCGGGCCCAGCACCAGGATCGACGCGCGCATCGTCTTGACCAGGTCGTACGGCGCTTCCAGGCTGTCGACGTTGCCGGCCTGCAGCGTGACCACGCCGTCGTCCGCACGCTCGGCGCGCACGCCCATTTGGGCCAGGAGACGCAGCATGGTGCCGGTGTCGTTCAGACGCGGCACGTTGGACAGAACCAGCGTGTCGGCAGTCAGCAGGCCCGCGCACAGGATCGGCAGCGCCGAGTTCTTGGCGCCGGAGATCGAGATCTCGCCGTGCAGCCGCGCGCCGCCGGTGATGCGTAGCTTGTCCATCATTCGCCCGCTTTCTGGTATTCGGCCGGGGTCAGAGTGCGCATCGACAGGGCGTGAATCTCGGCCTTCATGCGGTCGCCCAGCGCAGCGTAGACGAGCTGGTGACGCTGGATCAGGCGCTTGCCTTCGAAGGCTGTGCTGACGATGACGGCGTCAAAGTGCGAACCGTCGCCCTGCACGTCGAGATGTTCACAGGGCAGGCCGTCAGCGATGTATTGGCGGACTTGCGCGGGAGTGGGAAGCATGGACGTCAGTTCCTGAGTTTGTAGCCGCTGGACAGAAGCCGCAGCGCGTAAGCGGAGAGCGCGAGGAACACCGCCGTCACCACCGCCAGGCTGTGCCAGGGCGAGACGTCCGACACCGAGAAGAATCCGTGGCGGAATCCGTCGATGGTGTAGAAGATGGGGTTCCAGTGCGAGACGCTTTGCCAGAACGGCGGCAGCGTATGGATGGAATAGAACACGCCGGACAGGAAGGTCGCCGGCATGATCAGGAAGTTCTGAAAGGCCGCGAGCTGGTCGAATTTCTCGGACCACAGGCCCGCGACCAGCCCCAGCGTGCCCATGATGCCGCACGCCATCACGGCAAAGACCAGCACCCACAGCGGATGCGCGGGCGTCAGTGGCACGAAGAACAGCGCCACGGCCCACACGCACAGGCCGACCGCGAGACCGCGCGCGATCGCGGCCAGCACGTAGGCGCCGAAGATGTCGCGGTGCGACAGCGGCGGCAGAAGCATGAAGACCAGGTTGCCGGTGATGCGGCTTTGGATGAGCGACGAGGACGGATTCGCGAACGCGTTCTGCAGCATGCTCATCATCATGAGCCCCGGGATCAGGAACGACGTGTAGGGCACGGTGCCGTACACCGTGACGCGCCCTTCCAGCACGTGGGCAAAGACCAGCAGGTACAGCAGCGCCGTGATGACGGGCGCGGCGATGGTCTGGAAACTGACCTTCCAGAAGCGCAGCAATTCCTTGCGAAGCAGGGTCGGAAAGCCGGAACCCGCGTCCAGGCGGGGCTGCACCAGCGGCTGGCCGGCAGACGTGGCGGGCTGGGTCATGATGAGATCTCTTCGGGTTGCAGGGCGCGCGCGCCGGGCTCGTCGTCCTGGTGCATGATGCGCACGAAGGCGTCTTCCAGGTCCACGCCGCCCACGCGGGCCAGGAGGGCCTGGGTGGTGTCCAGCGCCACGACGCGCCCGCCCTTGAGCATGGCGATGCGATTGCACAGCGCCTCGGCTTCTTCGAGGTAATGCGTGGTCAGCATGATGGTGTGACCGGCCCGGTTCAGCCGCGAGATGAACTCCCACAGCGTGCGGCGCAGGTCCACGTCCACGCCCGCGGTCGGCTCGTCCAGCACGATGACAGGCGGCCGGTGCACCAGCGCCTGCGCCACCAGCACGCGGCGCTTCATGCCGCCCGACAGCGCGCGCATGTTGGAATTGGCTTTGTCGGCCAGGCCCAGGTTGAACAGGATCTCGTCGATCCAGTCGTCGTTCTTGCGCAGGCCGAAATACCCGGACTGAATGCGCAACGTTTCGCGCACGGTGAAGAACGGGTCATAGACCAATTCCTGCGGCACGACGCCCAGCGCACGCCGCGCCGACTTGTAGTCGGCCACGACGTCGTACCCACAGACGGTGGCGCGGCCCGCAGTGGCATGCGCGAGGCCCGCCAGAATGGAAATAAGCGTGGTCTTGCCCGCGCCGTTGGGGCCGAGCAGGCCGAAGAATTCGCCGTGCTCGATATTCAGGCTGACGTTGTCCAGTGCCTGAAAGCCCGGACGGGGCGTGCGCCCGAGCAGCTTCTGCCAGCCGCGCTGGCGCGGCGAGTAGATCTTGGAGACGTTTTCTAGGCTGACGGCGGACATGACGGGGGGATATGGCCCGAAAAGAGCGAATTGACCATTATATAAGCGCGATGTGGCGGGAGCCGGGGATGGCCCCGGTGGCGATGGGGCCGGCGGGTGTTACGTCCCCAAAATAATCGGCCCGGCATACCCCCGAGGGGGCGCGCCGGGCCGAGCTGAGCCTGAGCGGATTCTTACTTGTTGCGCTGGTTCAGCGCCTGGATCAGGCCGTCGATGCCGTTCTGGTTGATCTGCTGGGCGAACTGGTTGCGGTAGTTCTCGATCAGCCAGATGCCTTCGACGTTCATGTCGTAGATCTTCCAGCCCTGCGGCGTCTTTTCCAGGCGGTAATCCACGCCCACCGGCTGGCTGTTGGACTGGCTGATCAGCGTGCGCACGACCACGTCGTCGGCCTTGGGATCGCCGCGGAACGGCAGGCCGGTGATGGTGGTGCTGGACGTGACGCGGGTCAGCGCGCCGCTGTACGTGCGGATCAGCGTGCCGCGGAAGGCTTCGGCCAACGCGGTTTTCTGCTGCTCGGAGGCCTGGCGCCAGTAGCGGCCGGCGGCCAGGCGCGTGGTCTTCTGGAAGTTGACGTACGGCAGGATGTGCTGGTCGACGACCTGGTTGATGCGGGCGGTGTTGCCGGCCCGGACCGCGCCGTCAGCCTTCAGGACATCCAGGGCCTCGTTGGCGGCAGCCAGCACGAATTGTTCGGGCGGGCCGTTGGGATCCGGCTTGGCTTGTGCGGCCGACGCGGCCGTGGCGGCGGACAGGCCGAGCAGGCCCGCGAACATCAGCCGCTGCAACAGGGAGGGAACGGAAAATCGCATCAAATCTCCTTCAGTACCGAAAGCGCAAGGCCTCAGCTTACTTGTTCGCGGGTTGCGGCGCAGGCACGGGGGCCGGCGCAGGCGCGGCGGGGGTGTCGTCGCCGTCGTCTTCGTAGTTGGGCAGCGAGCCTTCGTCATCGACGCGGTGGCCCAGCACCATGGCGGCACGGCGTTGCAGGAAGGCGTCGCGCACGAAGCTGTACGGGTCGAGCGCCACGCGGTCGATGGTGTCGGTGGTGTCGAGCAGGTTGGCGCGCGTGTCGACGATGCGCAGGCCCCACAGCGAATTGCGCAGGCGGACGTTGTCGATCGAGTCCACGCCCATGTAGCCGTAGGTGGTGCCATACAGGTCGCCGACCAGGCCGACGCCGTCGCGCACGCTGGAGGCGCCGAAGAACGGCAGCACCAGGTACGGGCCCTGGCTGAAGCCCCAGACGCCCAGCGTGGTGCCGAAGTCGTTGGGGATCTTGCGCGCGCCATTGGCCGAGGCGACGTCGAAGCAGCCGCCCACGCCCATGGTCGTGTTGAAAAGGAAGCGGCCAAGCGTGTTGACGAAGTCGTGGCCGCGGCCCTGCAGGAAGCTGTTGGTGCCGGACCAGAGGTCGCCGACGTTGCTGAAGATGTTGTGGATGCAGCTGCGAACGGGCTGCGGCGTCACGAACGTGTAGGCCTGCGCGACCGGCTTGAACACCGCGCGGTCGACCGTGTCGTTGAACTGGTAGACGCCGCGGTTGAAGCCTTCCCAGGGGTCGCGCGGGTCCGGATTCTTCGGGGCGGCGCAACCGGCCATCAGCGCGCCCGCCGCTGCGACGGTGGCAATTCGGGAAATAGCTTTCTTATTCATGATCCGGGTATCCCTATCAACAATTCTTTTGTTATCGCGACGGCGAGACGCAGCGTTGTAACGGCTTGATGGTGCCGCGCCTTTAATCCTGCGCCTTCGGGGCCGATTCCGGCGCGGCGGTCGTGCCTTGCTTTTCCGCCGACCCATACAGGAACTGGCTGATCAGCTGCTCCAGGACCACGGCGCTTTGTGTATAGCGGATTTTTCCGCCGTCGGTAAAGTTATCTTCTTCGCTGCCGGCGGTGAGGCCCAGGTATTGCTCGCCCAGCAGGCCGGAGGTCAATATGGACGCCGACGAGTCCTTGGGGAACTGGTAGGCCGTTTCCAGATCGACCGAGACGATCGCCTGGAACGTCTTGTCGTCGAAGGAAATGCCCGTGACCCGGCCCACCACCACGCCGGCGCTCTTGACCGGCGCGCGCACCTTGAGGCCGCCTACGTTATCGAAGTTGGCGGTCACGGTATAGGTCGGGGCAAAGGAAAACGTGCTCAAGTTGCCGGCGCGCAACGCCAGGAATCCAAGCGCGATCGCGCCGAGCAATACAAACAGGCCTACCCAGAAGTCGGTTTTTTCGCGTGACATGATCGATCCGTATCAATTTCCAAACATCAAGGCGGTGAGCAGGAAGTCCAGCCCGAGTACCGCCAGGGAGCCCACGACCACGGTACGCGTGGTGGCGCGGGCAACGCCTTCGGGAGTGGGCTTGGCCTGCCAGCCTTCATAAAGCGCCACCAGCGTCACCGTGACGCCGAAGACGACGCTCTTGATGGCGCCGTTGGCGACGTCTTTCCATACATCGACGCCGTTCTGCATCTGCGACCAGAAGGCGCCCGCATCCACGCCGATGAGCAGCACGCCCACGACCCAGCCGCCGAGGATGCCCACCATGGAGAACACCGCCGCCAGGATGGGCATGGCGATGATGCCGCCCCACAGGCGCGGCACCAGCACCCGGCGTATCGGGTCGACGGCCATGACTTCCATGGCCGATAGCTGTTCGCCCGCTTTCATCAGGCCGATCTCGGCCGTGAGCGAGGTGCCCGCACGGCCCGCGAAGAGCAGCGCGGTGACCACAGGACCCAGCTCGCGCACCAGCGACAGGGCCACCAGCAGGCCCAGGGCCTCCTCGGAGCCGTAGCGGTTCAGCGTGTAGTAGCCCTGCAGGCCCAGCACGAAGCCCACGAACATGCCGGAAACGGCAATGATCAGCAGCGAATAATTGCCGATGAAGTGGACCTGCTGCGACACCAGGCGCGGCCGCGACAGTGCGATGCCGCTGCGCGCCAGCATGGCGCAGAAGAATCGGGTGAAGTAGCCGATGCCGGCGACGCGGGCGCGCACCCAGTGGCCCAGCCCGGCGATGGCGTTATTGGAAGCGCTCATGCTTTGCGCCCTTTCTGTTGCGACAGCCACTTCTGGAAGGCGGGCGTTTCGGGATACTGGAACGCGACCGGACCGTCGGGCTGGCCCTTGAGGAATTGCTGCACGTAGGGGTCCGGCGACGCGGCAAGCATTTGCGGGGTGCCGGCGGCGGCCAGCTGGCCACGGCCCACCAGGTAGACCTGGTCCGCGATGGCAAACGATTCCTGCACGTCGTGGGTGATCAGCACCGAGGCGCAGCCCAGCCGGTCGGCAAGGCTGCGGATCAGGCGGGCGGTGATGCCCAGCGAGATCGGGTCCAGCCCGGCGAAGGGTTCGTCGTACAGGATGAGTTCGGGCTCCAGCACCACCGCGCGGGCCAGCGCCACGCGCCGTGCCATGCCGCCGGAGATTTCGGAGACCTTCAGGTGGGCGGCGGCGCGCAGGCCGACGGCATCCAGCTTGTCGAGCACCCGGTCGGTGAGTTCGGCCTCGCCGATGCGCGTGTGCTCGCGCAGCGGAAAGGCCACGTTTTCGAAGACGTTCAGGTCGGTGAACAGCGCGCCCTGCTGGAACAGCACGCCCATGCGCTTGCGCAGGGATTGCACGTCGGCGCGGGAGGCCGTGCCGATATCCTGGCCAAACGCCAGGACTCGGCCCTGCTGGGCGGTGATCTGGCCGGTGGCCGCGCGCAGCAGCGTGGTCTTGCCGGACCCGGAGCCACCCATGACCGCCACCACTTGGCCGGCCCGGACGTCCATGGAAATATCGCGCAAGACGGTGAAATCACCGTAGCCAAGCGCCACACCTTCCAGGCGCAGGGCGAATTCCGGGGTGCTGCTGGTTTGAGCGGGCATGGGCAACGAAAGGGAGTTTCGGCGGCGGAGCTTGCCCTGCTGTCGTGTCGACACGCGGGACCGAGAACCTGGCCGGCGCGGACAAGACAGGCTGCGTCGGGAAGCGCCCTGTTACTCAGAGCCGGGGACAAGCGTAAGCGTTCGCTCCCGGCGGCGAGGCGCCATTGTAGCCCGACGCTGTGCAATCACAATTGAAGCCACCGCGCGTGGAACAGTGTTTTCGGCTTCAGGAACAATCTGGCGGTGCCCGCGTTGGCGCTGGCAGGCGTTGGCATTGCTCCATGGGTGTCTGACACCCTTGAAGCGCGGTCCCAGCTCACATGCCCCTCACCCGGGTGTCAGACACCCACTCCCGGGCCGAGCCGCCGCGAGCGCTCAGCGACGCGCCTGCGCCGCCGCCGTTTCCCGGGCCAGCCGCTGGATCAGTTCCGCCGTGGACTCCCTGCGTGCCAACGGCGCGCCTTGGCCGGCCCACAGGGACAGGACATTGATGTTGCCGCTCTTGCCTCCGGCGGTGCGCATGGGGCGCGTCAGCGCATTCTGGAGGGGGTACGGCAGGATATCGCTGCCCAGGGCGTCCGCGTCCTGCATGAAGGCATTGGCGATGCCGCGCGCCGGGCGGCCGGAGAAGGCACGGGTGATCCGGGATTGTTCGGCGCGGGAGGCGGACACGACGGCCTTGTAGGCGTCGCTGGCGCCGGACTCGTCCGTGGTGAGAAAGGCCGTCCCCATTTGCGCGAAGTCAGCGCCCAGCGCCAGGGCGGCCGCGATGCCGCGCCCGTCCATGATGCCGCCCGACGCGATGACCGGCACCGAGACGGCGTCCGCCACCTGCGGGACCAGGGCCATCGTGCCGATCAACGACGCCTCGAATGCATCGAGGAAGGTGCCGCGGTGGCCGCCCGCCTCCGCGCCCTGCGCGACGATGGCGTCGACGCCGTCCTGCTCCAGCGCCTGGGCCTCACGGACGGTGGTGGCCGTGCCCACGGTCAGGATGCCCAGCTCGCGGCAGCGGGCCAAAACCGCGGCCGGCAGGCGGCCGAAGGTGAAGCTGAGAACGGCGGGCCGGATGCGCAGCACCGCCTCGAGCTGGCCCGGCAGCGGGTCGGCCTGCGGGCCGGGGGCCTCGGGCGCGGGTAGGCCTAGTTGCTCGTGGTACCGCGCCATCAGGGCCAGCATCCTGCTCGCATCGCCCTGCATGGGCTCGTGCGGCACGGAGGCGAACAGGTTGATGGCAAACGGGCGATCCGTGCGGGCGCGGATCGCTTCGGCGGCCGCTTCGATCTGTTCGGGCGTCATGTAGGCCCCCCCGAGCGATCCCAGGGCGCCCGCCTTCGATGCCTCGGCCACCATGTCCACCGTGGTGGCGCCGCCCGCCATGGGCGCCTGGATGATGGGATGGGTCAGCTTGAGCAATTCAATCAAAGGGGTAGCCATGGGAAAACTCCTGGGAGGTTATTGAAGCTGGATGTTTCCAGCCTTGATGACGTGCGCCCACTTGTCGCTTTCGGTCTTGATGAATGCGGCGAATTCCTCGGGCGTGCCGCCGCCGGCCTGGCTGCCGGTGTCGGCAATGGCCTTCTGCACATCCGGGTCCTTCAGGATGCGGTTGAACTCGGCGTTGAGCTTGGCGATGATCGGCGCGGGTGTGCCGGCCGGCGCCACGATGCCCTGCCAGTTGTAGGACTCGAAGCCCGGCAGGCCGGATTCGGCCATGGTGGGCACGTCGGGCAGCACGGCCAGGCGCTTGGCGGACGTAACGGCAATCGGGTGGATCTTCTTGCCCTGGATGGCGGGCAGCGCCGAATAGCCCATTTCGAACATCATCGCGATGTGGCCGCCCATGAGGTCGGTCGCGGCCAGGCTGCCGCCCTTGTAGGGCACGTGCACGATGTCGATGTTGGCCTGCTCGCGGAACATCTCGCCCGACAGGTGATGCGCGCCGCCCACGCCGGAAGAGCCGAAGGTCAGCTTGCCCGGTTCTTTCTTGGCCAGCGCGATCAGGTCGGCGAGCGTCTTGACGGGCAATTCATTGTTCACGCTCAGGACCAGCGGGCTGTTCTCGATCAGGATGATCGGCGCCAGGTCCTTTTGCGGGTTGTAGGGCATTTCCTTCATCAGAGACGGATTGACCGCCATCGGGGCCAGGTTGCCCGTGCCGATCGTGTAGCCGTCCGGCGCCGCCTTGGCGATGAGATTGGTGCCGACCACGCCGCCTGCGCCCGCCTTGTTCTCGACGACGACCGGCTGGCCCAGCGATTCGCCCAGCTTGCGCGCCAACAGGCGCACGCGGGTGTCGGCAAAGCCGCCCGGCGCGTAGGGCACGATCATGGTGACGGGCTTGGCGGGCCACTCGCCGGTCTGGGCTTGGGCAACGCCGCCAAGGGTGGCGGTGGCGGCCAGGGCGGCGATCAGGGGGCGTAGTGCTTTCATGCTGGGGACTCCTCTTTACCTGCTTTCTAATTGCTGTGGGGTTGGCCCGAAGGGCCGATGGCATTATGCCCAGCGCCATTGCCATCTGTCGTGACTTTTCCCAGCGCCCAGGCCGACACCGCCAGCAGCGCCGCGCTGGCCGCCAGCACCTGCGGCAGGCCCGCGCCCCAGCGCGCGGCCCACGAGGCCAGCAACGGCCCCAGAATCTGCCCGGCCGCGAACGCCGCCGTCATGATGGCCGCCGCCCGGGGCGCCGCCGGTCCCGACAGGCGGCGGGCGGTCAGCATGCCCGCCTGCGTGATCACCATGAACGTGCCGCCGACCAGCAGCGCCGCGACGATCACGGCAGCGATGTGATGCCACAGCGCCACGGTCAGCATGCCGGCCGCCATCAGCGCCTGCGCGCCGCGCCACACCTGTCTGTCGTCGCGGCCGCGCGCCAGCCGCGGGACCAGCAGGCAGGACAGCGCCGCGGCCATGCCGAAAAGCGGCCACGCCCAGCCGAAGATCGCCGGGTCGGGAAAGATCTCCTTGGCCATGGCCGGCAGGAAGGTGGCGGGAATGATGTAGCCGACCCCGAAGACGCCGTAGTGCAGCGACAGCGCGGCGATGCCGCGCGGCAGGCGGGCTTGCGGCGCGTCGGCGGCCGCCCGGCGGACCGGCGGCGATTGCCGGCTGAGCCCGGGCCACGCGGCCACGGACAGCGCCAGCGCCAGGCCGCCCAGCGCGGTCCAGGTCACGCCAGCGCTTGCGCCCCAGGCCATCAGGGCCAGACAGGCCAGTCCCGTCAGTGCAATGCCCGCGCCCACGCCGGCATACGTTACCGCCGAAGCCGTGGCCTCGCGCGGGTCGGCGGCGGGCACCGGCCGCCATGCGACCACGCAGATGAACGCGCTTGCGCTGGCATAGCCCGCGGCAAGCCGCAGCACCGACCAGCCCGCCACGCTGTGCAGCAGCGGCATGGCCAGCGTCAGCGCGGCCACGGCGGCCAGGCTGGCCGCCAGCGTGGCGCGCAGCCGGCGCACGGGCCAGACGATCGCCGCCAGCGCGCCCAACAGATACCCCGCGTAGTTGGCCGAAGCCATCCAGCCGCCCTGTGCCAGCGACAGGCCGGACTCCTGCGCCATCAACGGCCAGACGGGCGTGAAGGCGAAGCGGCCGATGCCCATGGCCGCCGCCAGCGCAAGCGCCGCGGGCCAGGCCAGGCTGGCCGCGCTGGCCGAGGGGTGGGGGGAAGGGTTAGCAGGCGTTGACATGGAGCCTACTCTACGGCTGTACTAATATCTTGAATAGTGAATTATTAAGAACGTGAGTTCCCAAAATGAGAAACTTGGATCTCGACGCGCTGCAGATTTTCAAGACGGTGGCGGATCAGGGGGGCGTGGCGCGCGCCGCCGCGCATCTGAACCGGGTGCAGTCCAATGTGTCGACGCGCCTGAAGCAGTTGGAATCCTCGCTGGGAACGCCGCTTTTTCGCCGGCAGAACCGCCGGCTGGTGCTGTCGGACCAGGGCCGCGTGCTGCTGTCGTACGCCGACCGCCTGCTGCGCCTGTCCGACGAGGCGCAAGCGGCCGTCCGGGAAGGCGCCCTGCAGGGCGTGCTGCGCATCGGCACCATGGAAAGCACGGCGGCCGCCCGCCTGCCGCCCATCCTGGCGGCCTATCACGCGGCCTGGCCGCAGGTACGCATTGAACTGGTGACCGGCACGTCAGGCGCATTGGCCGCCAAGGTGCGCAATTACGAGATCGAGGCCGCTTTCGTGGCGCAGCCTTTCCCTGCGGAAGGCCTGGCGGCAATGGATGCGTTCAAGGAGGAATTGGCGCTGATCTCGCCGTTGGCGTGGGATCCGATCGGCAGTCCAAAAGACCTGGGCAACCGCAGCGTCATCGCCTTTGCGGCGGGCTGCTCGTACCGGCGCATCCTGGAGTCGTGGTTGAACCAGGAGGGCATTGCGCCCGGCAAGGTGATGGAATTTGCGTCGTATCACGCCATTGTGGCGTGTGTGGCTGCCGGGACCGGTGTGGCAATCGTGCCGCGCTCGGTGCTGGCGGTGCTGGGGGCGGAGCAGACAGTGCGCGTGGGCGAGTTGTCCGGGCCTCATGGGCAGGCGCTTACCCAGCTGGTCTGGCGCGCCGACGACGACACGCCGGCGTTGCAGGCCCTGCGCAGTTGGCTGGCGCCGCCGCAGGCTTGAGCGATGCGCGCGAGGCCGCGCGCATCTTCAGGTCAGCGATCAGAAACGGTAGCCAACGCCCACGGTGGCCACCCACGGGTCGATGCGCGCGGTGCCGACGCGTTCGCCGTCCAGCGTCACCTTCGACTTGATGTCGATGTAGCGGATGTCGGCGTTCATGAACCAGCGATCGTTGATCTTGATGTCCGCGCCCAGTTGCGCGGCCACGCCCCAGGAATCGCCCAGTTTCAGGTTCGAGCCCTTCAGCGCGCCTTCGCCCTTGGTGTCGAAGAAGTGGGTGTAGTTGATGCCGACGCCGATGTACGGCTGGATCATGCTGTCGGGCAGGATGTGCCATTGCAGGCTGAGCGTGGGCGGCAATTGCTTGGTGGAGCCGATCTTGCCCAGGTTGCTGCCGCTGACGTCATGCTGGAAGGGCCAGGCGCCCAGCAGTTCGATGCCGATGTTGCGGGTGGCCATGTAGGCCAGGGTGAAGCTGGGGCGCACGTTGTTGCTCACACCCAGCTTGACGCTGCCGTCGAGCACCGTGCCATTGTTTTGCGAGGGGCGGACTTGCGTGACGCCGACGCGGAACAGCACGTCGCCGGCTTCGTGGGCGTGGGCGGGGGCGGCAAAGGCGCCGGCAGCGATCAAACCGGCAATGGCGGTGGCGCGGATACGCCCGTTCAGCGAAAACATTTTCTTCTCCGATCTTTCCGTGTGGGGTGAGACGACAGGTTCTCAGACCGCCCCGTCCCCGTGCTTGACGTGTGTCAAATCGTGAAAAGACCGTTTTCGAAGAGTGGTTATGCCGCAACAGCTGCGGTTAACCGCAACGACAAATAAAAAAACGCCGCCGGCGCGCAAGGCGTCCGACGGCGTTCATAGGTCGTGATGCGATCAACGCGGCAGTTCGCTGCTTCCCATCAGATAGGCATCGACCGAGCGTGCGCACTGGCGGCCTTCGCGGATGGCCCACACGACCAGGGACTGGCCGCGGCGCATGTCGCCGGCGGTGAAGACCTTTTCCACATTGGTGCGGTAGTCGTCGGTGTTGGCGCGCACGTTGCCGCGGCCATCGCGATCCACGCCGAACGCGTCCAGCACGTTCTGCACGGGCGACACGAAGCCCATGGCCAGCAGCACCAGGTCGGCCTTGATCTCGAACTCGGAGCCCTCGACCTCGCGCATCTTCATCTGGCCGGTGGCGTCGTCCTTGAACCATTCGACGCGCGCGCCGACCAGTTTTTCGACCTTGCCGTTGGCGCCCTTGAGCAGCTTGGTGGTCACGGACCAGTCGCGCTCGCAGCCTTCCTCGTGCGAGGACGACGTGCGCATCTTCAGCGGCCAGTACGGCCACGTCATGGTCTTGTTTTCGGACTCGGGCGGCTGAGGCATCAGTTCGAATTGCGTGACCGACGCCGCGCCGTGACGGTTGCTGGTGCCGACGCAGTCGGAACCCGTGTCGCCACCGCCGATCACCACCACGTGTTTGCCCTTGGCCAGCGTCTGGTTGGTGAGGCGGTCGCCGGCCACGGCCTTGTTCTGCTGGCGCAGGAAGTCCATGGCGAAGTACACGCCGTCGAGCTCACGGCCCGGCACCGGCAGGTCGCGCGGCGTCTCGGAGCCGCCGCTCATCACGACGGCGTCGAATTCGGCCATCAGCGATTTCGGCGTGCGCACGGTCAGGCCATCGGCCACGGGATCCTTCGGATCGCCGACGTAGGTCGACGGCGCGAATTCCACGCCCTCGGCTTCCATCTGCGAGATGCGGCGATCGATCTGGTGCTTCTCGAGTTTGAAGTCGGGAATGCCGTAGCGCAGCAGGCCGCCGATGCGGTCGCTCTTTTCGAACAGGGTCACCGAGTGGCCCGCGCGCGCCAGTTGCTGCGCGCACGCCATGCCGGCAGGTCCCGAGCCCACGACGGCGACCTTCTTGCCCGTCTTGCGCACCGGCACTTGCGGCGCCACCCAGCCTTCGGCCCAACCCTTGTCGATGATCGCGTGCTCGATGGACTTGATGCCGACAGCGTCGCTGTTGATGTTCAAGGTACAGGCGGCTTCGCAGGGCGCCGGGCAGATGCGGCCCGTGAACTCCGGGAAGTTGTTGGTGGAGTGCAGGACGTCCAGCGCGCGGCGCCAGTCCTGCTTGTACACCAGGTCATTCCAGTCCGGGATGATGTTGTTGACCGGGCAGCCGTTGTTGCAGAACGGAATGCCGCAGTCCATGCAGCGCGCCGCCTGCTGCTTGGCCTGATCGTCCGTCAGGTGCAGCACGAATTCGCGCCAGTTCTTCAGCCGCTTCTGCGGGGCCTCGGAGGCCTCCTGCAGACGCTGAAATTCCATAAATCCAGTGATTTTTCCCATGGTATCCCTCACGCAGCCAGTTGTTGCGGGTTGGCTGCACGCCACATTTCACCCAATGCGCGGCGGTAGTCCGTCGGCATGATCTTCACGAATTTGCCGCGCGAGGCTTCCCAGTCACCCAGGATTTCGCGGGCACGGTAGCTGCCGGTGTAGCGGAAGTGGTCTTCCACGAGGCGGCGCAGGATGGACTCGTCCGTCTCGCGTTCGCCACCACGCTGCGCGCTGTGCCAGATGTCGATGTTGTTCAGCGACTGCTGCTCGGCATGCGGCACCACCGATTCCAGTTCCACCATGGACAGGTTCACGCGATGCTTGAGCGTGCGGTCCGGATCCCAGACGTACGCCACGCCGCCGGACATGCCCGCCGCGAAGTTGCGGCCGGTGGAACCCAGCACGACGACAGTGCCGCCGGTCATGTATTCGCAGCCGTGGTCGCCGGTGCCTTCCACGACGGTGGCCGCGCCCGAGTTGCGTACGGCAAAGCGTTCGCCCGCCACGCCGTTGAAGAACGCCTCGCCTGCCAGCGCACCGTATAGCACGGTATTGCCGGCAATGATGTGGTCGGGGCCGAAGCCGCGGAAGTCGTTGGGCGAGCGCACGATGATGCGGCCGCCGGACAGGCCTTTGCCCACGTAGTCGTTGCCTTCGCCCACCAGGTCCATCGTGATGCCGTGCGCCAGGAACGCGCCGAAGCTCTGGCCGGCGGTGCCGTTGCACTGGATGTGGATGGTGTCGTCGGGCAGGCCGTCATGGCCGTAGCGCGAGGCCACGGCGCCGGACAGCATTGCGCCGATCGTGCGGTTGCGGTTGCGCACCGGCACGATGAACGAGACCTTCTCGCCACGCTCCAGCGCGGGCTTGCTGCGTTCGATCAGCAGGTGATCCAGCGCGCCGGCCAGGCCGTGGTCCTGCTCTTCGGTCTGGTGCACTTCGGCGTCGGACACCGTCTGGTGGAACACGCGGGTGAAGTCCAGCCCTTGCGCCTTCCAGTGCTCGACGCCCGAACGCATGTCCAGCAGATCCGCGCGGCCGATCAGGTCGTCGAACTTGCGGATGCCGAGCTGGGCCATGATTTCGCGGACTTCCTCGGCGATGAAGAAGAAGAAGTTCACGACGTGCTCGGGCTTGCCCTGGAACTTCTTGCGCAGCGCGGGATCCTGCGTGGCCACGCCCACCGGGCAGGTGTTCAGGTGGCACTTGCGCATCATGATGCAGCCTTCGACGACCAGCGGCGCGGTCGCGAAGCCGAATTCGTCAGCGCCCAGCAGCGCGCCGATGACGACGTCGCGGCCGGTCTTCATCTGGCCGTCGGCCTGCACCCGGATGCGGCTGCGCAGGCGGTTCAGCACCAGCGTCTGCTGCGTTTCTGCCAGACCCAGTTCCCACGGCGTACCCACGTGCTTGATGGACGACACCGGCGATGCGCCCGTGCCGCCGTCATGGCCGGCGATCACGACGTGGTCGGCCTTGGCCTTGGCCACGCCCGCGGCGACCGTGCCGACGCCGACTTCGGACACCAGCTTGACCGAGATCGAGGACTTGGAATTGACGTTCTTCAGGTCGTGAATGAGCTGCGCCAGGTCTTCGATCGAGTAGATGTCATGGTGCGGCGGGGGCGAGATGAGGCCCACGCCCGGCACCGAGTAGCGCAGCTTGGCGATGTATTCCGACACCTTGTGGCCGGGCAACTGGCCGCCTTCGCCGGGCTTGGCGCCCTGCGCCATCTTGATCTGGATCTGGTCGGCGGACGACAGGTACTCGGCGGTCACGCCGAAACGGCCCGAGGCGACCTGCTTGATCTTCGAACGCAGCGAGTCGCCCTTCTTGAGTTCGACGTCGGCTTCGATGCGGTCCGTGCCCAGCACCGAGGCCAGCGTGTCGCCGTCCTTGATGGTGCTCTTGCCTTCGCGCATTTCGGCGCGGTAGCGCAGTTCGTCCTCGCCGCCTTCGCCGGTGTTGGACTTGCCGCCGATGCGGTTCATGGCAACGGCCAGCACCGAGTGGGCCTCGGTCGAGATCGAACCCAGCGACATGGCGCCGGTGGCAAAGCGCTTGACGATTTCCTTGGCCGGCTCGACGTCGTCCAGCGGAATGGCGCGCGACGGGTCGAAGCGGAACTCGAACAGGCCGCGCAGCGTCATGTGACGGCGGCTCTGGTCGTTGATGATCTGCGCGTACTCCTTGTACGTGCGGTAGTTGTTGGCGCGGGAAGCGTGCTGCAGCTTGGCGATCGAATCCGGCGTCCACATGTGCTCTTCGCCGCGGACGCGATAGGCGTATTCGCCGCCGGCGTCCAGGTCGTTGGCAAGCACGGGGTCGGCGCTGAAGGCGGCGCGGTGCTGGCGCAGCGCTTCCTCGGCGACCTGGAAGATGCCGATGCCTTCGATGTTGGAGGCGGTGCCGGTGAAGTACTTGTTCACCAGGGCGCTCTGCAGGCCGACGGCTTCGAAGATCTGCGCGCCGGTGTACGACATGTACGTGGAAATGCCCATCTTGGACATGACCTTGTTCAGGCCCTTGCCCAGCGCCTTGATGTAGTTTTTCACGGCCTTTTCGGGGTCATTCATCTTGCCCAGCGATTCGAGCGCCAGGTAGGGGTGAATGGCTTCGGCGCCGTAGCCGCCCAGGAGCGCGAAGTGGTGCACTTCGCGGGCCGAGCCGGTTTCGACGACGAGACCCGTGTTGGTGCGCAGGCCGGCGCGGATCAGGTGCTGGTGCACGGCCGAGGTGGCCAGCAGCGCGGGGATGGCCACGCGCTCGCTGTCGACCAGGCGGTCCGACACGATCAGGATGTTGTAGCCGCTGCGCACCGCGTCGACGGCGCGCGCGCACAGGGCCGCCACGCGGGCTTCGATGCCTTCGGGACCCCAGGCGGCGGGATACGTGATGTCCAGCTCGAAGCTGCGGAATTTCTTGCCCGTGACCTGGTCGATGTCGCGGATCTGCGCCATCGCGGCGAAGTCCAGCACCGGCTGGGACACTTCCAGACGCAGCGGCGGGTTGACGTTGTTGATGTCCAGCAGGTTCGGCTTGGGACCGATGAAGGACACCAGCGACATCACGAGCTGTTCGCGGATCGGGTCGATCGGCGGGTTCGTGACCTGCGCGAACAACTGGCGGAAATAGTTGTAGAACGGCTTGGCGCGGTCCGACAGCACGGCCAGCGGGGCATCGTTGCCCATCGAGCCGATGACTTCCTCGCCGCTCGCGGCCATGGGTTCCAGGATGAACTTGTAGTCTTCCTGGGTCCAGCCGAACGCCTGCTGGCGGTCCAGCAGCGACACGGACGATTGCGTGGCGACGGCGACCTGACGCGGCGCGGGCAGCGATTCCAGCTTGATCTGCAGGCGTTCGATCCACTGGCGGTACGGACGGCTGTTGGCCAGTTGCAGCTTGATCTCGGCGTCGTCGATGATGCGGCCTTGTTCCAGGTCGATCAGGAACATCTTGCCCGGCTGCAGGCGCCACTTCTTGACGATGCGGTTTTCGGGAATCGACAGCGTGCCGGCTTCCGAGGCCAGGATGACCATGTCGTCATCGGTGACCAGATAGCGGGCGGGACGCAGGCCGTTGCGGTCCAGCGTGGCGCCGATCTGGCGGCCATCGGTGAACGCGACCGCTGCCGGGCCGTCCCACGGCTCCATCATGGCGGCGTGGTACTCGTAGAAAGCGCGGCGGCTTTCGTCCATCTGCGTGTGCTGTTCCCAGGCTTCCGGGATCATCATCATCATGGCGTGGGCCAGCGAGTAGCCCGAATTCACAAGCAGTTCCAGGCAGTTGTCGAACGTCGCGGTGTCCGACTGGCCTTCATAGACGATCGGGTACAGCTTCTTCAGGTCGTCGCCCAGCACGGCCGACTGCATCATGCCTTCGCGGGCGCGCAGCCAGTTGAAGTTGCCCTTGACCGTGTTGATTTCGCCGTTGTGGGCGATCATTCGGTACGGGTGAGCCAGCGGCCAGGCGGGGAACGTGTTGGTCGAGAAACGCTGGTGAACCAGCGCAAGCGCGGACACCGTGCGGGTGTCGGCCAGGTCGCGGTAGTAGCGGCCAACCTGATCGGCCAGCAGCAGGCCCTTGTAGACCACGGTGCGCACCGAGGCCGAGGGCACGAAGTATTCCTTGCCGTGCGCCAGGTGCATGTTCTGGATGGCGTGGCTGGCGGTCTTGCGAATGACGTACAGCTTGCGTTCCAGCGCGTCCGGCACCATCACGTCGGCGCCGCGGCCGATGAACAGCTGGCGGATCACGGGTTCGCAGTCGCGCACGGTGGGCGACATGGGCATGTCGACATCCACCGGCACGTCGCGCCAGCCCAGCACGACCTGACCCTCGGCGCGCACCGAGCGCTCGAGTTCCTGTTCGCAGGCCAGGCGCGAGGCCGTTTCCTTGGGCAGGAACACCATGGCCACGCCGTACTCGCCGGGCGGGGGCAGGATGATGCCTTGCTGGCTGAGTTCGTCGCGGTACAGCGTGTCGGGGATCTGGATCAGGATGCCCGCGCCGTCGCCCATGAGCTTGTCAGCGCCGACCGCGCCGCGGTGGTCCAGGTTTTCCAGAATCTTCAGACCCTGCTGGATGATCGCGTGGCTTTTCTTGCCCTTGATGTGGGCAACGAAGCCGACGCCGCAGGCATCATGTTCGTTCTTGGGGTTGTACAGGCCCTGGGCCGAAGGCAGGCCGATGCGGCTGGCATCGACGGGTACTGCCTTGGAGGTGGGACAGGATTCGGTCTTGGTAATTTGGGGCATGGCGCGCTCCGCAGTGGGCCTGCGTCTAATGTTGCAGTGCAGGAGTCGGACAATACCCCCGACGGCAGTAGGGCGCAACAGAAACAAAGAGGGTGCGACCCCAATTAAATCAGTGCTCCGTCATAGTGCATGAATATGGGGACGCAGCAACAACCGCGCCGATATTGGCTGTCTTTGGGGCAGGTGGTTTGCCACACTGATCCAAGGGCCTGAAACGGTGCAAACTGATGTTATACGTCCCCATTTAAAAGGGGGTTTTTTCTGTCTGGGATCAACGTCGAGTGTGGCGAAATCGCACGGTATCGGGACGAGGGTTCCGCGACGACACAAGTCAGGGCTCGCGCGTGGGCGCGCAGGTCTCTCGGGTCGACCGAAGTCCTTCTGCTGCAAAGCGGCACAGTGACGCCGGAGGCAGGCAAACAAAACCCGCCGAGATGGCGGGTCGGGGATTAGGAATTGTTGACCGGCGGCGTGGAGGGCGTTGGCGCCGGCGGACTGGACTCGGTGTCTGCGGGCGCCGCGGCGGGCTTCTTGCGCGGGCGTCCACGCTGGCCGGGCGCCACGCGCCGGCTGGCGGTGTGCGCCAGGCTGGCAATGAAGCTGGGGCCGCCCAGCGCCCACTGGCCAGAGACCGCCTGGTCGATGCGCTGGGTTTCCTCGCGCGACAGCCCATCTTGCAGCCGCTTGCGGTAATTGGCCTGCCGGTCGAAAGGCGTGTTGCCGCAAGCCCAGTAATCGGCGTGATCGGATTGCCATTGCGCGGGGGCGGCGCTGGTGTTGCCGGTATGGCTGGACGCGGACGACCACGGCCACGAATCGGGATCCTGCGAGGCGCCGCTGCGAACCGGATACGTCTCCAGCCAGACCAGCGAAGGCAGCACCCACGCGCCGGGTTCCAGCAAGGCGGACCGGTATCGACCCGCGAACACCCGGCCGCCGCGCAGCCGTGCCGCGAGATTGCGGCCCAGCGTCTGCATCAACCGGGGCAGGCCTTCTTCGTCGGCCGGCGTGGCAAGAAGCAGGATGCGGTCGTTGGCGAGGAGCCAGCCGTGCACCGATACCCGGTGCCGCTGGGCCGATTCGCCCAGCCACGTGGCGAGCTGATTCAGGATGTCGGCGGGCGCAGGTTGCGATGGCGCCGCCAATGGCTGAATAAAGTTGGCCTGCACCAGTTGGGGCAGCCCAGGGGCATACAGACGGGGCAGACGGGCCATAGTGTCAGGGCTTGCGTATCAGGAAGAACGGGTTGTCTTCACTCACGGTATATAAATAGTGCCACGATGGGCGCTGGTCAAGTCCCGTGACCACAATCTGAGCGCGGAATCGTATTTTTTTGTGGCGGGCGGTCATTGAGGGGCAGGTTAACATTCGGCGACGGAACGTCGCACCGTGGATTCCCCTAATCCACCGACGTTTTACCCCCCGCTTTCCCCCTCTTTCTACCGGAGCAAGTCAATGGCCGCGTCCCTCGAACTCATCTCGCAGCATCGGTGCTTCGGCGGCACGCAGCGCTTTTACCGTTACGACTCCACCGAGATCGGCCTGCCCATGCGTTTTTCGGTCTATGTGCCGCCGCAGGCCGAGCACGGTCCGGTGCCGGTGCTGTTCTACCTGGCGGGCCTGACCTGCACCGAAGAAACCTTCATGATCAAGGCCGGGGCGCAGCGGCTGGCAGCGGAATTGGGCGTCATGCTGGTGGCGCCCGACACCAGCCCGCGCGGTGCCGGCGTGCCCGGCGAGGAAGAAAGTTGGGACCTGGGCACCGGTGCCGGCTTTTATGTCGACGCCACCACGCCCGCATGGCGCGACCACTACCGCATGTACAGCTACGTCACCCAGGAGCTACACGCCATCGTCACCGGCGGCGCGCTGCCGGGCGACGCCTCGCGGACCGGCATCTTTGGTCACTCCATGGGCGGCCATGGCGCGCTGGTGCTGGCGCTGCGCAACCCCGGCAAATTCCGTTCGGTCTCGGCATTTGCGCCGATCGCGGCGCCCAGCCAATGCCCGTGGGGCAAGAAGGCTTTCGGCGCCTACCTGGGTGCGCAAGCCGAGGATTGGGCGGCCTACGATGCGTCCGCCCTGATGCGCGGATTGCAGCAGCCCTTCCCTGGCGGCATCCTCATTGACCAGGGCGACGCCGACCAATTCCTGGCCGAGCAGTTGTATCCCGAGGTATTTGAGGCCGCCTGCGCCGCCGCCGGACAGCCGCTCACCCTGCGCCGCCAGGCCGGCTACGACCATGGCTATTACTTCATCTCGACGTTCATCGAAGATCACATCCGGTTTCACGTCGAGCGGCTTGGAAAACCGGGCGCCTGAAGACGCGCTTCTATACTGGGAAGCCTGCCGCGGCGGGTGGCGGCTTCCTGCGCCCGCCGCGCTGCACACCGCGGCGGCTTGAATAGGAACGCCTGATTTGATCAACGGAATCGCTCCCTTCGCCTGGATCCTGCTGGGCGCCGTCATCGTTCTCTTGCCCGGCATCGTCATGCTGCTGGGCCGGGGCGGCCCTCGCGACGAGCGCGGTCGCCGCATGTTCCAGTTCCGGCCGATCCGCCGCGCGTGTGGCTTGCTGCTGGTGTGCCTGGGGTGCGTATCGGGCCTGCTCGCGCTGTCGCTGGTGCAGTTCGTTCGCCTGACCACCGACCAGCCGGTCGCCCGCATCGACATCCGCCAACAGGCCGAGGGCCAGTTTCAGGTCAACGCCAACGCCCCGGGCATCGGCGACAAGCAATATGTGCTGTACGGCGACCAATGGCAGATCGACGCCCGTGTCGTGCGCTGGAAACTGCCGGCGCTGATGGCGGGCGTGCCGCCGCTGTACCGGTTGGAGCGCCTGTCGGGCCGCTACAGCGACGCCGCCCGCGAAGCCACGGCCACGCGTTCGGTGCATCCCCTCGATGACTGGCCCGCGCCGGACCTCGGATCCCTGAAGAAAAGTTTTCCGAACTGGTTCCCCTTTGTCGATGTCCAATTTGGCAGCGGCGCCTACATGCCCCTGTTCGACGGGGCCCGCTACCAGGTCTTCATGGACCCGCGCGGCGCGCTTTTCATCCGTCCGGACGGCGAAGCCACCGCCGAAGGGCTGAAGCGCCTGGGATGGTGAAGGGCTCCCGGCGCACCGAATAAATGGGGACGCGCTACAGGAATGAAACTTTGACGCGTCGCAACAGTCGAATTAGCACTCCTATTACTTGAGTGCTAACATCGAATTCATGTCGTTATCTCGCCATCCGGAGACCCCCGCTATGAAGCAACCCAGTACCTCGTTGACCGCCTCCGGCAACGCTCTGGCGTTGGCCATCGCCAATCCGGGCGCTCTCGGTACGATCGACGCTTATATTTCCGCGGTCAACCGCCTGCCGGTGTTGTCCGCGGATCGCGAAACAGAACTCGGCCGCCGCCTGCGCGACCAGGAAGACCTGGGCGCCGCCCGCGAGCTGATTCTTTCGCATCTGCGTCTTGTGGTGTCCGTGGCCCGTCAGTATCTGGGTTACGGCCTGCCCCACGCCGACCTCATCCAGGAAGGCAACGTCGGCCTGATGAAGGCCGTCAAACGTTTCGACCCCGAGCGCGGCGTGCGCCTGGTGTCGTTCGCCGTGCACTGGATCAAGGCCGAAATCCACGAATACATCATCCGCAACTGGCGGCTGGTCAAGGTGGCCACGACCAAGGCGCAGCGCAAGCTGTTCTTCAACCTGCGCAGCATGCGTCCCGACGGCCAGACCCTGGACCCGGATCAGGTCGACCACATCGCTCGCGAGCTGAACGTGCGCCACGAAGACGTGAGCGAAATGGAAGTCCGCATGTCCGGCCGCGACATGTCGCTGGAAAACCAGGACGATGACGACGACAGCTACGCGCCGATCGCCTACCTGTCCGACGAGGGCCGCCAGGAACCCACGCGCGTGCTGGAGCGCGCCGCGCGCGATCATCTGCAAAGCGCCGGCCTGACCACTGCGCTCGAAGCGCTGGATCCGCGCTCGCGCCGCATCGTCGAAGCCCGCTGGCTGCAGGACGACGGCGGCGCCACGCTGCACGAGCTTGCGCAAGAGTTCGGCGTGTCGGCCGAACGCATCCGCCAGATCGAAGCGGCGGCGCTCAAGAAGATGCGCGGCAACCTCGCTTCGTGATTTCTGCTCCGCGCACGAAAAAGGCCGCATATTGCGGCCTTTTTCTTTGGCGCATGACATCCGCGCTTCTTGCAGCGGGTATCCCTGGCGGCAGGTGGCCAATAAATTGATACAAATTCGGGGCAAATTTTCTGCGTTCGCAGAAACTTAATGAGGAAGGCGCCGCCTAACTTCATGTAGACCGCGAACTTCGGTTAGCAGTCTTGTCATCCGTCTCGGCTTCTCCTCTTTCCCCTCCCCTATGAGACGGATGCTTGCGGGGCACCTAGCATATCGGTGCCCCGTTTTTTATGCGCGCTCGGAACGCAGCGCCCATCTAAAACGCAGCCTCCATATATAAAACGCAGCCCCATTTGGAACGCAGCGCGCATATCGCACGCAGCCCCCAAACAGATCAAGCTGCGCGCGCGCTGTCTGGCGCTTGCAGCGCGGTGTGCCACAGCGCGTCCTGCACGCGGCGCACGCCGGTTGCCATCGACCCATCCTGATACAGCTTGATCCACCGGTAGCCCGGCGCCATGTTGTCGACGATGTGCTTGCCGTCGCGGATGCTGAACTGAAAGCACGTTGACGGCGTGGCCAGCATGCGCAGATTGTGGCGGCGGCGGTCGAACTCGTGGTGCACATGGCCCCACAGCAGCACGCGCACCTGCGGAAACCGCGCCAGCAGCTTGAAGAGCGCCTGCGGGTTGTCGATCATCATCGAGTCATGCCAGTGGCTGTCGATCTGCATCGGGTTGTGATGCATCGCCACCAGCGTGTGGCGGTTGGGCGCCTGGGCCAGCGCCGCTTCCAGCATGTCGAGTTCGCTGTTGCACAGATGGCCTGCGTTCGATCCGGGCACCGTCGTGTCCAGCGTGACGATGCGCCATGCGCCCACGTCCGTCACCGGCATCGACCAGTCGGACAATTCCTGGCGCAGAACGGACGGTTGATCGTGGTTGCCCGGCAGGCAGCGGATGGTCGCGCGATCCAGCGCGGCCGATTCGGACAGGATGCGCGCAAAGCGCTGGTAGCCTGCGGCCTCGCCATCCTGCGACAGGTCGCCCGTGGCGAGCAGCAGGTCGGGATGCTTGCCGTCGGCCTCGATCTGGCGCAGTACGGCGCGCAGGCTCGCGTCGGTATTGACGCCCAGCATCGACGTTTCGGGCTCGCCGAAAAGATGGCTATCGGTCAACTGGACGAGCATCGCGGGCGCGTCGTGGCGCCGGGTCAAGGTGTGGATGCGTGCCACGTGCCGCTCCTGCAAAAGTTCGCGTGATGCCACATTACCCAAAAAACATGGCGCGGCACGTATCGCAAGCGTCCATTGGGGTAACGAAACGTGCATTCTCCACGATTCCCGTCACGTCCCGCCCGCGAGCGCCGGAAAAAAGCCGCTATTCTTGTGGAACTTCTCATACGCACTACGATCGGGACGCGGCGCTACCCATGGATGTTGGTTTTCTCGTATTTGGTCTTGCGGGCCTGCTCACGCTGGTCTGCTTCATGCCGCCCCTGGCCGGCCGCGTCAAGCTGCCTTATTCGGTGCTGCTCGCTATCGTTGGCTGTCTGCTCGGGATCGTCATTCACGTGCACGGCTGGGCGCCCGCCTGGATCGGCGACTTTCTCGATTCGCTGGAGCGCTTTGAGATCTCGTCAGAGACCTTCCTGATGGTGTTCCTGCCGGTGCTGCTCTTTGAGACGGCACTGTCGATGAACGTGCGGCGGCTGATGGACGACATCGGTCCGATCCTGATGATGGCCATCGTGGCCGTGGTTGTCTGCACCGTCGTGGTCGGCGTAACGCTGGACGCCATCTCGCCCTACGGGCTGGTGGTGTGCCTGCTGCTCGGCGCCATTGTGGCCACGACCGATCCGGTGGCGGTGGTCGGCATCTTTCGCGAAGTGGGCGCGCCCAAGCGACTGACCACGCTGGTCGAGGGCGAAAGCCTGTTCAACGACGCGGCGTCCATCGCGCTGTATTCCGTGCTGCTGGCGGTGCTGAGCGGGAAGGGCGAGCTGTCCGTCAGCGGCATCTTCAACGACTTCATCGTGCACTTCATCGGCGGCGGCGTGGCCGGCTTTGCGATGGGGCGCCTGGCCTGTTTCCTGTTTGCCTGGCTGCGCGGCTTTCCCACGGCCGAGATCACGCTGACCCTGACGCTGGCCTATCTGTCCTTCTTCATTTCCGAGCACTACCTGAATGTCTCGGGCGTGGTCGCCACCGTGATCGCGGGTCTCGTGGTGGGGTCCACCGGCCGCACGCGCATGTCCCCCACCACCTTCGAGCATCTGTCCAGCGCGTGGGAGCAGTTTGGCTTCTGGGCCAATTCCCTCATCTTCCTGTTTGCCGCCATGCTGATCCCCAAGCTGATGGCCGCGGCCGATTGGCAGGAACTGGTGCTGGTGGGCGTGGTGTTCGTCGTGACGCTGGTGGCGCGCGGGATCGTGGTGTTCGGACTGCTGCCGTTGTTGGGCCTGACGCGGTTGGGCACCAAGGTCAGCAATCCCTACAAGGTGGTGATGCTGTGGGGCGGACTGCGCGGCGCCGTGTCGCTGGCGCTGGCGCTAGCGGTGACCGAACAGACCGGCGTGCCCGAAGAGGCGCGCCAGTTCATTGCCGTAGCCACGACCGGGTTCGTGCTGATGACCTTGTTCGTCAACGGCATCAGCTTGCGGCCGCTGATCCGGATGCTCGGGCTGAACCAGCTGTCGCCCGTGGAGCGCACCATCCGCAACCAGGTGCTGGCCGTGGCGCTGGAAGACCTGCAGGGCAAGACCGAGGAAGTCGCCAAGGCCGAGCATATCGGCAACGAAGTGCGCGACCGCATCCGTGCGGTGTTCGACGCCAGCCTGGCCAGCGTGCACGACGGCCGGGTCAGCCAGATGACCGACGAGCAGCGCGTGGCCGTTGGCTTGGCCATCGTGGCGCAGCGCGAAGAGGAAATGTTCTTCGACATCCTGAAGGCGCAGATCGTGGACTGGCGCATGGCCGAAACGCTGCTGGCGCGGGCCGAGCGGCTGGAAGACGCGATCCGGCTGGGCGGCGTGGAGGGCTTCGAGCGCGCCATTGCCGCCGACGTCCGCTATTCGACGGGCTTCCGGCTGGCGCTGCGGCTGCATTACGTATTCGGATTTCAAGGCTGGCTGGCGCGCGAGCTTGGCCAACGCTTTGCCAACCTGATGAGCAAGCGGTCGGTCGCGCAGCGCTTGATCGGCTTTGCCCGCGAACAGATCACGCCGCTGCTTGGCGAAGAGGCCACGCAGCGCATCGTGTCTCTGCATCAGCGCCGCCTGGACCTGATCGAAAACGCCATGCAGGCGCTGAACCTGCAATATCCGTCGTACGCCCAATGGCTGCAGGAAAGCTATCTGGGCCGAGTAGCCCGCGAGCTCGAACGCATCCGCTACCGCGACATGCTTGAGCAGTTCCTGATCAGCGGCGAAGTCTATGCCGACCTGACCGAGCAACTGAAAAGCCGCTGGGCGCACATCGACAAGCATCCGCCGCTGGACATCGAAATGAGCGCGGCCGAACTCATCAAGCGCGTGCCGCTCTTTGAAGGCCTGTCGCCCGATTCGCTGCGTGCCATCAGCAAGCTGCTCAAGCCGCGCCTGGCCCTGCCGGACCAGCGGGTCCTCACCAAGGGGCGGCACGGCGAGGAGATGTGCTTTGTGGCATCAGGCGCGGTGGCGGTCCATCTGCCCGACAACACCATGATCGAACTGGGCAGCGGCGAGTTCTTTGGCGAGCTGGGCCTGCTGGGCGAAGAGCAACTGACGCCGGACGTGACGTCGCTGGGGTACAGCAAGCTTTTGATGCTGTCTTCGCGCGACTTCCATGCGCTGCTGGCCCGCGACGAAAACCTGCGCGACCGCATCCAGGTGGTGGCCAAACAGCGGTTGCGCGCGATTGAAGTCTGGAAGCAGTTTTCGCAGGCCTCCGCGGCGGCGGCGGCCACGCCCGCGCCGGTCGCAGGACCTAGTCCGGCGCAGGCGGCCGAAGCCGCAGAAGCGGCGGGCGCCGGCGGTCCGCCGCAAGCCGAGGATCTGCGGGCGGCGCGTGAGCTGCGCGGCGAGCCTGCGGACGGCGATGATGTGTCGGGCGCCGCTGCGTCGGGCGCCGACGCGTCGGGCCCGGCCGCGCCAAGCGGTCCCGTGCTGGGAGCGCCGGAACCGGCGTCCCGTTAGACGTAGTCTGCCGGGGGCGCCATCGCGCGCGTGCCGGCAAATGTCATTGGAAGTGGCTGGGCCCGCCCCGCGGGCACAGCCCGGTTCAGCGATTCAGATCGAGATGTCGCCGGCGGCCTGGCGCCGCATGATGTCCTCGACCAGCACGAGGGCGGCTTCCAGCGTGAACTCGCCTTCGGCGATATGGTGCAAGGCCGTCGCGATGTCGACGGTCGCGATTTCCATGACCTCGCCATCACGGTTGGCGGGCCGCGCGTCAGGCGCCAGGATGCACGTGCTGGTCAGCACGTCTTCAACTTGATAGCCCTCGGGCAGCCGGCGGTGGATGCGCAGGATCGTGCGCAGCGGCGTGCGGCGCGCAAGGTCGGGTTCGTCCAGGCCAGCTTCTTCGCCGCATTCGCGCACCAGCGCCAGTTCCAAGTCCTCGCCCCTTCCCGCCAGTCCGCCGACCAGTGTGTCCCACATACCGGGATCGGTTGACTTGCTGAGCGAGCGCCGGGCGACCCACAGCTTGCCGTCGGGCGTCCACGCGTTCAGATGCACGGCCTTGGTCAACAGACCCAGCGGCCGTACGGCCGCGCGTTCGATGACGCCCAGCGCCTCGTCGCCATCCAGAACGTCCAGCAATTCATCGCGCCAGCCGCGCAGGCAGTTGGCTTGGCGCAACAGTTCCGCGGCCTGTTCCAGCACGGTGTTCAGCGCATTGCCGGGGGCAAGGCCCTCGCCGATGCGAAGTGCGGCGTCGTCCGCGCGCATTTGCGGCGCATCGCGCAGCGCGTCGCAGGCCGCGTGCGTGGCCCAGCCGCAGCGGCGCCCCGCTATATATAGAGCGCGCGCGCCTTCCGGGGCGGGCTCCTGCGCGCGGGCGCACAGGGCGGCATACAAATCGGGCAACTGCTTTTGCATTGTGGCGCCAAGGAGATGAGGTTGCTGGCGATTTTAAGCCACCCGGTTTACGGCCCGCAGTCAAGGGGCGAGCGCACATGGGGGCGGGCCGCATGAATTCAAGAGCACTAAATTACATCTGTTTGCGCGTCCGCTATAATCCGCCAGTTTCTTTGTGATTTCGAGAGGGAACGACAGGGCCGCTCTATCTCCCTGCATCGCCCTGCCATCTAATAATTGCGTGTTGCCCGTATTCCGGTGACTTCCGCCACCAGCAAATGGGCCTTCGCGCCGTATTTCGAGGTAAGCATGAAGAAGTGGAGAGGGATACTGGGGGCTTGTGCGATGCTGATTGGCGGCGTGGCCGGTGCCCAGGTGCAAAACATGCCCGGCGGTCCGAAGGTCAATCAGCTGAACCTGCATGAAGGCGTCACCGCGATTTCGCGCGACATCATGTGGCTGCATTGGTTGCTGCTCACGATCTGTATTGTGATTTTCATCGGCGTCTTCGGAGTGATGTTCTACTCCATCTGGGCGCACCGGAAGTCCCGCGGCCACAAGGCGGCGACCTTCCACGAACACCTGGGCGTCGAAGTCGCCTGGACCGTCATCCCCTTCATCATCGTCATCGCCATGGCGCTGCCGGCCACCAAGACGGTCGTCGCCATGAAGGACACTTCCAGCGCGGATCTGACCGTCAAGGTCACCGGCTATCAATGGAAGTGGGGCTACGAATATCTGGACGGCTCGGCCGCCGGCATCAAGTTCCTCTCCACGCTTTCCACGCCGCGCGCTCAGATCGAGAACCGCGAGCCCAAGGGCGAGTTCTATCTGATGGAAGTGGACAACCACCTGGTCGTCCCCGCCAACAAGAAGGTCCGCATCGTCCTCACGGCAGCCGACGTCATCCACTCGTGGATGGTTCCGGACTTCGGCGTGAAGCAGGACGCCATCCCCGGCTTCCTGCGTGACACCTGGTTCAACGCCGAAAAGCCTGGCATCTATCGCGGCCAGTGCGCGGAACTGTGCGGCAAGGACCACGCCTTCATGCCCATCGTCGTGGAAGTCCTGGCGCAGCCCGACTACGATAAGTGGGTTGAAGACCAAAAGAAGAAGATGGCGGCAAACGCCGACGATCCCAATAAAGAGTGGACGGAAGCTGAACTGGTTGCCCGCGGCGAAAAGGTCTTCGCGGCGAATTGCGTGGCCTGCCACCAGGCCAACGGCAAGGGCATTCCCGGTTCCTTCCCGCCGCTCGACGGAGACAAGGTTGTTCTGGGCCCCAAGGGGGAGCAGATCAACACCGTGCTGAAGGGCAAGCCCGGCACCGCCATGGCGGCGTTTGGCGGGCAGCTCAACGATGTCGAGATCGCAGCGGTCATCAGCTATACGCGCCATGCCTGGAGCAATGCCGGCAAGGGGCAGGACCCGACGGTTCTTCCGAAGGACATCACGCCCGCGCGCTGATTGCGCGCGCGCCGTTCCTTCACCGTAGAACCGGTTCCGTTTAGTCAGAGATACCCTGCCGCCCCGTTGGACGGGGCTGGCACTCAGCAGGAAGGAGTCCATCATGAGCAGCGTCACTGTAGACCACGTGTCGCCGGGCCACGGCCACGGTCACGATGACCACCACCACGGCGTGCCCACGGGCTGGCGCCGCTGGCTTTTTGCCACGAACCACAAAGACATCGGGACGATGTATCTCATCTTCTCGTTCGTCATGCTTCTTGAGGGCGGCACGCTGGCCCTCCTGCTGCGCACCGAGCTGTTCGAGCCCGGCCTGCAGTTCTTCCGCCCCGAGCTGTTCAACCAGTTCACCACGATGCACGGCCTGATCATGGTGTTCGGCGCCATCATGCCGGCCTTCGTGGGCTTCGCGAACTGGATGATCCCGATGCAGATCGGCGCGTCGGACATGGCGTTCGCGCGGATGAACAACTTCAGCTTCTGGCTGCTGCCGGTTGCCGCGATCATGCTGACCGCCTCGTTCTTCGTGCCGGGCGGCGCCACCGCCGCGGGCTGGACGCTGTACGCGCCGCTGTCGCTGCAGATGGGCCCCGGCATGGACCTGGCCATCTTCGCCATTCACATCATGGGCGCGTCGTCCATCATGGGCGCGATCAACATCATCGTGACCATCCTGAACATGCGGGCACCCGGCCTGACGCTGATGAAGATGCCGCTGTTCTGCTGGACCTGGCTGATCACCGCGTTCCTGCTGCTGGCCGTGATGCCGGTGCTGGCTGCCGCCATCACCATGGTGCTGACCGACCGCCACTTCGGCACGGGCTTCTTCAATGCCGCCGCCGGCGGTGACCCGGTCCTGTACCAGCACGTGTTCTGGTTCTTCGGGCACCCCGAGGTCTACATCATGATCTTGCCGGCGTTCGGTATCGTGTCGGCCATCGTGCCCGCGTTCGCCCGCAAGAAGCTCTTCGGCTACGCCTCGATGGTGTACGCCACCGCCTCCATCGCCGTGCTGTCGTTCATCGTGTGGGCGCACCACATGTTTACGACGGGCATGCCGGTGACCGGCCAGCTCTACTTCATGTACGCCACGATGCTCATCTCCATCCCGACCGGGGTGAAGGTGTTCAACTGGGTCGCGACGATGTGGCGCGGGTCCATGACGTTCGAGACGCCGATGCTGTTCTCCATCGGCTTCATCTTCGTGTTCACGATGGGCGGCTTCACCGGCCTGATCCTGTCGGTGGCGCCCATCGACATCCAGGTCCACGACACCTATTACGTGGTGGCTCACTTCCACTACGTGCTGGTGGCCGGCTCGCTGTTCGCGCTGTTTGCCGGCGCCTATTACTGGGTGCCGAAGTGGACGGGCCGCATGTACAGCGAAAAGCTGGGCAAGCTGCACTTCTGGTCCACGCTGATCTCGTTCAACGTGACCTTCTTCCCGATGCACTTCCTGGGTCTGGCCGGCATGCCTCGCCGCTACGCCGACTATGCCGCGCAATTCACGACGTTCCATCAGCTCGCCACCATCGGCGCGTTCTGGTTCGGCCTGTCGCAGCTGATTTTCCTGTGGGCGATCGTGCGCTGCTACATGGGCAAGGGCGAACCGGCCCCGGCCAAGCCGTGGGAAGGCGCCGAAGGACTGGAATGGACGGTGCCGTCGCCCGCGCCGTTCCATACCTTCGAAACGCCGCCCGAAGTGAAGTAAATCCCTATCCATGTTTCAGGTAGCACAGCAATGACACCCGAGCAGCGCCGCCGTAACAAGATCGCAGGACTGGTTCTTCTGGTTTTTGTCGTTGCTGTGTTTGCCTGGACGGTGATCCGCGGTTCGGCCTTGCTGACCGGCAAGGCCGTCGGCTAGAGGCCTGGTCATGAGCGACGACCTTCGCGAAACGTCTCAGCGCAAGCTGAGTTTCCTTCAGACGATGAAGGCGGTGGCGTGGGGGTTCTTCGGCGTGCGCAAGGGCGCGGGCTACCGTGAGGACAGCGCCAAGCTCAATCCGGTCCACGTCATCGTGGCCGGGCTGCTGGCAGCGGCAATCTTTGTGACTGTGCTGGTTTTAATTGTTCGTTGGGCCGTTTCCAGCCTGACTTGAATTACCTAAATCTAAATCTGTACCAGGGAGAAAGCCATGAGTGCAAGCCACTCGGTTCAAGGTAAAGAGGCACCGTACTACTTTGTCCCCGCCGACTCGGGCCATCCCGTGCGCATGGCCGTGGCACTGCTCTTCATGGGCCTGGGGGCCGCGGCCTGGGTCAACGGCGTGGACTGGGGCAAGTGGTCCGTGCTGGTGGGGTTCATCGGCGTCATCATCGTCATGTATTACTGGTTTGGCGACGCCATCCACGAATCCGAGACGGGCCTGAACAGCAAGCGCATCGACGGTTCGTACCGCTGGAGCATGAGCTGGTTCATCTTCTCCGAGGTGATGTTCTTCGCAGCGTTCTTTGGCGCGCTCTGGTACACGCGCACGATCACGACGCCGTGGCTGGGCGACATCGATCACCGCCTGATGCTGTGGCCGGACTTCCAGGCAGCGTGGCCGAACTTCGGCCCGGCTGGCGTGGTGGAACCCTTCCAGACCGTGGGCCCCTTCTGGCTGCCCACGATCAACACGGCCCTGCTGCTGAGCTCCGGCGTCACGCTGACCATCGCCCACCATGCGCTGCGTGAAAACCACCGCGGCAAGACGAAGTTCTGGCTGGCGGCCACCGTCATCCTGGGCTTTGTCTTCGTGGCCTGTCAGGCGTTTGAGTACATCCACGCCTACCAGGACCTGAACCTCAAGTTCAACTCGGGCGCGTACGGGTCGCTGTTCTACATGCTGACCGGCTTTCACGGGTTCCACGTGATCCTGGGCGCCACGATGCTCACGGTCATCCTGATTCGCCTGATCCGAGGCCATTTCACGGCGGACCATCACTTCGGCTTCGAAGGCGCGGCCTGGTATTGGCACTTTGTCGACGTGGTGTGGCTGGGCCTTTACCTGTTCGTGTATTGGTTCTAACTGCGTGGTTCAAGCTGTGGCCGGCGGCGCCGGCTGCGGCAGCGGCACGGGAAAGCGCGAAGGGATGACCGGGCGGCAAGCCGGCGTCCGTCGCGCTTTCGGGCCATCTGGCGGGACGCGCCAGCGGGCGCGGCGCAGGGTCCGGGGAACCGGGACCCGCGCAGCCTATCTAAAACCGGTGCTTTCGATCCAGCCCATGTAATGGGCGAACAGCACGAACAGGAACAGGGCGACCGACAGGCCGATGCGGACCGTCAGCGCGTTGACCGTGCGGTTGGTGGTACCTTTGTCCCGCATCAGGTAGACCAGGGCGGATGCCAGGCTGGCCAGTATCCCGATGAAGGCCAGAACGACGAAAACGCGCATTGTGGTCTCCCGACTATTCAGATTTAGCAACGACAGATGTCCCGACCGCATTCCACCCGCTACACGGTAGCCGCCTTACTGCTGCTTGGCCTGACCGTGATGGTTCTGGTGTCGCTGGGGCAATGGCAATTGCGCCGCAGCGATGAGCGACGCGCCATTCTGGCCGCGATCGAAGCGGGCCGCAAGCAAGCGCCGCTGATGCTGACGCCGTCCACGCCGCCCGCCGACATGACGGCGTGGCGCGTGGCACAGGCAAGCGGCACGTGGCTGCCGCAATTCAGTGTACTGCTGGACAATCGCAACCATGACGGCCGGCCGGGCTACTGGCTGGCCACGCCGCTGTTGCTGGATGCGGCCACGAATCGCGCGGTGCTGGTGCTGCGGGGCTGGCTGCCGCGCGTCATCCAGGGCCAGGGCGAACCGCAACTGCCGGCCACGCCCGAGGGCGTGCAGACCGTGCAAGGCGAGTTGTCCGTTCGCGTGCCGCGCATGTTCGAGCTGTGGTCGCTGAGCGGCACGGAAACCTCCACCCTGCCCGCCACCGGCAGCGCCGCGGTGCCGCAGGTGCAGAATCTGCCGCTGGACGCCTATGCCCGCGCGACCGGCCTGAATCTTTTGCCCACGGTGCTGAGCCAGGGCGGCCAGGTCGACGACGGCCTGGTGCGCGACTGGCCCCAGCCCTCTGTCGATTTCCAGCAGAACACGTCGTACGCGGTACAGTGGTTCGCTTTTGGCGCGATTGCCGCCATTGCATGGCTGGTGGTGCTGGGGGGCGCCATCCGCCGCTCACGCCAGCGCGTGGACCAGCAGGCCCAGGCGCGCATGCGTGCGCGCAGATGACCAACGCTATTCCAGGATAAAAAGTGGCTCGCGACATTCCAACCAACAAGCCTGCAGTCAAGCGTTCGCTGACACCCATGGTGCTGGTGTTCCTGTGCTCGCTGGCGCCTATCGTCGCGGCGTTCGTGGTCTACATGAACCCGCAGTGGTGGCCCAGCGATTCCAGCAATTACGGTACGCTGCTGTCGCCGCAGCGGCCCATGCCCGCGGCGACGGAACTGCGCCTGACCACGCTGGACGGCAAGCCCTTCGATCTGGAAAGCCTGAAGGGCAAATGGCTGCTGGTGGCCGCCGACGGCGCGGCCTGCCCCGAAAGCTGCGCGCGCAAGCTTTTCATCACGCGCAACAGCCACGCCAGCCAGGGCAAGAACGTGGATCGCCTGGCGCGCGTCTGGTTCATCACGGACGATGCCGTGGTGCCGGACAAGGTGCTGGAGGCCTACAAGGGCACGGTGATGGTGCGCGTGGATCCGGATCAGCTGGCGCGGTTCCTCTTGGCGCGCGATACGGCCGCCGGCCAGCCCGGCCTGCAGGATCCGATCTGGGTGATCGATCCGCTGGGCAACCTGATGATGCAGTATCCCGCCGAGGCGGATGGCGTGCGGGTGCGCAAGGACATCAGCAAGCTCGTCTATAACTCGCGCATTGGTTGAATGTAGGTTTTTGATTTGAATATGGAACGCATCAAAGCGCGTTATCGCAAGCTCGTCTTCTTTACCTGGTTCCTGACGCTGGACCTCATCATGTTCGGCGCCTTCGTGCGCCTGACGGATTCCGGCCTGGGCTGTCCGGACTGGCCCGGCTGCTACGGCAGCGTCACGCCGATCGGCGCGATGGGCGACATCCATGAGGCCTCGCAGGCCATGCCCTTCGGGCCGGTGACGCTGTCCAAGGCCTGGATCGAGATGATCCACCGCTATGTCGGCGCCATCCTGGGCATGCTCATCATCGGCATCGTCTACATGGCGTGGCGTTATCGCCGCGAACTGGGCCGTTCGCCCGCGCTGGCCATCACGACGCTGGTCGCCGTGTGCGTGCAGGGCGCGTTCGGCGCCTGGACCGTGACCCACAAGCTCATGCCCGCCGTCGTGACCGCGCACCTGGTCTTCGGCCTGTCGGTGCTGGCGCTGATGACCTGGCTGTCTTCGCGCGAGCGTCCGCACCTGCCGGTAAGCGCCCAGGCGGCGCGCTGGAAACCCTGGGTGGCGGTCGGCTTCGGGTTGCTGCTGGTGCAGGTGACGTTAGGCGGCTGGGTCAGCACCAACTATGCGGCGCTGGCCTGCATGGACTTTCCCACCTGCCACGGGCAATGGGTGCCGGAAATGGACTTCCATGGCGGCTATTCCGTAATCCGGGGCCTGGGCGAACTGCCTTCCGGCGAAATGATCTCGCAGCCCGCGCTGACGGCGATCCACTGGGTGCACCGCAACTTCGCCTTCGTGGTGTTCGTCTATCTAGGCATTCTGGCGTGGCGGCTGCGCGCGGCCGAGCCCGGCCTGCGCGGCCCGGCCACGCTGATGCTGGCCCTCTTGGCCGCTCAGCTCTTCACGGGACTGACCACCATCTTCTTCCAGTGGCCGCTGCTGATCGCCGTCCTGCACAATGGGGGCGCCGCTGGCCTGACGCTGGCGGCGGTGGTATTGATGGTGCGGCTGGCGTCGGCCGGCCGCGAGCCGGTGGGGCGGTACGACCCCAATTTGGTGCGCGTTTAAAATGAGGTCCACTATGACCAGTCTTGCCGCTCCTCAATCCGGATTGCTCCGCCAGTACCTCGTTCTCACCAAGCCGCGCGTTACGCAGCTGGCGGTGTTTTGCGCCGTGATCGGCATGTTCCTCGCGGCGCCCGGCATCCCCGACATGCGCCGTGTGCTGTTTGGCACGATCGGCATCTGGCTGCTGGCCGCCGCCGCTTTCGCCATCAACTGCCTGATCGAACAGGAAGTCGACGCCCGCATGCTGCGCACCGCGCGCCGGGCCACGGCGCGCGGCACCATTTCCGCCTTCCAGGTGCTGAGCCTGTCCGGTCTGCTGGGCGGCGCGGGCATGTTCGTGCTGTACCACATGGTCAACCCGCTCACCATGTGGCTGACGTTCGCCACGTTCGTGGGCTACGCCATCATCTACACCATCATCCTCAAGCCGCGCACGCCGCAGAACATCGTGATCGGCGGCCTGTCGGGCGCGATGCCGCCCGCGCTGGGCTGGGCTGCGGTCGCGGACTCGGTGCCGGCCGAAGCCTGGGTGCTGGTCCTCATCATCTTCATCTGGACGCCACCGCACTTCTGGGCGCTGGCGCTCTACCGCAATCACGATTACGCCAAGGCCGGCCTGCCCATGCTGCCGGTGACGCACGGCAACCAGTTCACCCGCCTGCACATCCTGTTGTATAGCCTGGCGCTGATGGCGACCACGCTGTTGCCCTACGCCATCCGCATGAGCGGCGAACTCTACCTGCTGTCGGCCCTGGTGCTGGGCGGCATGTTCGTGTCGTACGCCTGGCGGCTTTACCGCGCGTATAGCGACGAGCTGGCCCGCAGCATGTTCCGTTTTTCCATTCTCTACCTGGCGCTGCTGTTTGGCGCGCTGCTGGTGGACCACTGGGTCGGCCTGCTGCGCTGATCCCCTGGAGGTTGTTGATGTCCGTGTTTTCCGCCAGCCGCCGGCTGGCCCTGCGACTGGGCGCAGCTGCTGCTGTCGCCGCCGCCCTGGCTGCCTGCGGCGATAGCAAACCCGTTTTCAAGGGCAGCGACATCAGTGGCACGCAACTGGGCCGCGCCATGGAGCTGCCCGATCACAACGGCAAGATGCGCCAGCTGTCGGACTTTTCCGGCAAGGTCGTGGTCGTGTTCTTCGGTTTCACGCAGTGTCCAGACGTGTGCCCCACGTCGCTGGCCGAACTGACCGAAGTCATGAAGAAGCTGGGTCCGGACGCCGATCGCGTGCAGGTGCTGCTGATCTCGGTGGACCCGGAGCGCGATACGCCCGAGGTCCTCAAGCAGTACGTCACGGCATTCGACCCGCGATTCCTGGGGCTGACCGGCACGCCCGACCAGGTGAAGAAGGCGGCGGCGTCGTTCAAGGCGTACTACGCCAAGGCGCCCACCAAGGACGGCAACTACACGATGGACCACACGGCCGCGTTCTACCTGCTGGACGGCAAGGGCGAATCGCGCGTGCTGGCCAACAACAATGTCGGGGTCGATGCCCTGACGCATGACATCCAGGCGCTGCTGAAGGGATAACTGCGGGGATAGCTGCGGGGTTGATGCGACATTGGCCGCCAGCCTGCTCAGACCTTTGCAGCCGCCCACGCGGCCAGCGCGGCGCGCGCTTTTTCGCCGAGTTCCGTGGCGGCGATTTCGCGCTGATGGCTGATGATCATCAGCGCGTAGGGGGTGGCCAACGCGGCTGCCTCGGGGCACAGGCGCGACTCTTCTCCCACCGAGGGCGACGTGTTGCGCCAGTAGTTGATTGCCTGTTCCAGTTGGGTCAGCGTGATCGAATCCATGGGCCTATTGTCCACGAATGCCCCACCCTGTCCACCCTCCATCTGCCCTGCAATGAAGGGTCACCATCGCAACATGCCGAAACCGCGCGCGGGTGCTATACCACTGCCGGTTAGTTACGATGGAGCATCGTCATGAATACTTCGACCTCTTCCGCGCCGCCGCGCCGCGGCTTGCATCCGCTGCTTGCCGCCGCGGCGATCGCCGTCATCGTCATGTGCTCGGTGGGCGTGGCCGCCGTGCTGGGCTGGCTGCCGTCGCCGTCGGCCAATCCGCACGCGGAGGCCGCCGTCGCCGAGGCCGGGCCCGAGGACGCCAACCTGGCGCCGGCGCCGGCAGCTGAACCCGCCACCGCCATGAACACGGCCGCAAACACCGCGCCGCCGGGCGCGGGCAGGCCCGCCGGTCAGATGCATCAGGCGCAGCAATCGCAGCCCGCTCAGGCGCCCCGCCCGGCGGCGGCGCCCGCGCAGCCCGCCTGCGCGACCTGCGGCGTGGTCCAGACCATCCGCCAGGTGCAGGTGCCCACCAAGGACGACAGCAACCATCTGGTCGGCACCATCGCCGGCGGCGTGGCTGGCGGCGTTGTGGGTAATCAGTTTGGCGGAGGCAACGGCAAGACGGCGCTGACGGTGCTGGGCGCGGTCGGCGGTGCTTTGGCAGGCCGTGAAGTTGAGCGTAATATCAGACAGCAACAAACAGTGACGCACTATGAGCTCACAGTGCGCATGAATGACGGCAGCACGCGCCAGTTCCGCAGCGCGCAGCCGTTCGCGTTCGCCTCCGGCGACCACGTGCGCGTGGAGAACAATCAACTGCTGCCCGGGTGAGCCCGGCCGCCGGCAGCAAGCACCCGACTATGGAGAGACCTGGAATGAGCGACCAATACAACAACCCGTTCGTCCTGCCCGGCATGGGCCAGAGCTCTGATCTGTCGGGCAATCCGCTGCTGGCCAGCATGGAGATGATGCGCCAGGCGTGGGCCGGGTTGACCGGACCCGGCGGCCTCGCCAGCAGCCTGCCCATGGCGCCGCCGATGAATCTTGAAGACCTGGACCGCCGCATCGCCGAGCTCCGCTCGGTGGAAAACTGGCTGCGCATGAATCTCAGCATGCTCTCCAGCACCATCCAGGGCATGGAGGTGCAGCGCTCCACCATCAGCACCTTGCGCGCCTTCGTGGACAGCGCATCGCGCATGGATATGGGCGCAAGCCAGGACGGCGCCGCGCCGTCGCCGCTGGAAGTCGCGCTGGGGTTGAAGCCCGCTGCGAAGCCGGCAGGGTCTGCGCCGTCCAGCAGCGCGACCGCTGCCAAGGAAAAGGAAAACGCCGGCGCGCAGTCCGGCATCAACCCGGAAGGCACGGGCGCATCCGCCGGCGCGGGACCCGAATCGGCCGCCGCCATGAGCGAGCAGATGGGCGCCGCGGCGCAGTCGGCTTCCAAGGCATGGTGGGACCTGCTGCAACAGCAGTTCAATCAGATCGCCGCCGCCACCGCCGCGTCCATGCCCGCCGGCACGCCGGAGGCACCGGGTGCTGCCGGCGCCGCAAAGGCCAAGGCCGAGCCCGCGAGTCCCAAGGCGTCGGCCGAGCCGCGCGCCACGACCGGAAAGCCGTCCGCCAAACCCGCCGCCGCGCGCAAGCCGGCCGCCACCAAGCGCACGGCCAAGACCACCAAGAAAAACGGGCCTGCCGACGGCAAGCCCTGAACCCATCCTTCAATCGACACGCGGGTCGGCCGCAAGGCCGCCCGCCCGTCTCTCAACCTACTGGAACTTATGCTTAATGTTGTGATTCTTGCCGCCGGACTGGGTAAACGTATGCAGTCCGACCTTCCCAAAGTGCTGCACACGCTGGCCGGCAAACCCATGCTGTCGCACGTGCTGGACAGCGCGCGCCAGTTGAAGCCCGCGCGCATCATCGTGGTGGTCGGCCATGGCGCCGATCGCGTCAAGCAGGCGTTCGAAGGCCAACCCGACCTGCATTTCGTGTTGCAGCAACCGCAACAGGGCACGGGTCACGCCGTGCAACAGGCCGTGCCGCTGCTGCTGGAAGGCGATGGCAAGGACGATGTCACGCTGGTGCTGTACGGCGACGTGCCGCTGGTGCAGCCGGAAACGCTGCAGCGTTTGCTGGAAGCACGCGGCCAGGGCGCCGCCGTGCTGACCGAAGTGCTGGCCGATTCCACCGGCTATGGCCGCATCGTGCGCGACGCCAACGGCAACGTGTGCCGCATCGTCGAACACAAGGACGCTTCGGAAGCCGAGCGCGAGATCAAGGAAGTGAACACCGGCATCCTCAGCGCGCCGACCGCCAAGCTGAAGAACTGGCTGACCCGCATCGACAACAACAACGCCCAGGGCGAGTACTACCTGACCGACGTGGTTGGGCTGGCCGTGGTCGACGAAGTGCCCGTGGGCGCGGCCCAGCCGGGCGCTGGATGGGAAACGCTGGGCGTGAACAGCCGCGTGCAGCAGGCCGAACTGGAGCGCCGCTGGCAAGCCGAGCAGGCCCGCCGCCAGCTCGAAGCCGGCGTGACGCTGGCCGACCCCGCCCGCTTTGACGTGCGCGGCACGCTTACCTGCGGCCGCGACGTGTTCATCGACGTGGGCTGCGTCTTCGAAGGCCAGGTGTCGCTGGCCGACGGCGTGCGCGTGGGCCCGCATTGCGTGCTGCGCGATGTCAGCGTTGGCGCTGGCACGCAGATCGAAGCCTTCAGCCACCTGCAGCAGGCCGAAGTGGGCCGCGATGCACGCGTGGGTCCCTACGCCCGCCTGCGTCCCGGCGCCGAATTGGGCGACCGCAGCCACGTCGGCAACTTCGTCGAGATCAAGAAAAGCGTGCTGGGCGCGGACAGCAAGGCGAACCACCTTGCCTACATCGGCGATGCGGATATCGGCGCGCGCGTGAACGTGGGCGCGGGCACCATCACCTGCAACTACGACGGCGTCAACAAGCACCGCACCGTCATCGAAGACGACGCCTTCATCGGCTCGGACACGCAGCTTGTCGCGCCCGTGCGCGTCGGCCGCGGCGCCACGCTGGGCGCCGGCACCACCCTCACGCGCGACGCACCGGCCGACAAGCTGACGGTGTCGCGTCCCAAGCAGATCACCGTTGACGGATGGCAACGCCCGGTAAAGAAGTCGTGACGCAGGAACAGGAGGCGGCTGCGGGGGGCGGGGCCAAGCCCGCGCCGCCCGACGGCTTGCCGGCGCCGCGCCGGTACTGGGCGGCGGCCACCGTGATGACGGGCATCAGCCTGTCGGTGCTGGACACCACCATCGCCAACGTGGCGCTGCCCACGATCGCCAAGGATCTCGACGCCCTGCCCGCGCAGGCGGTCTGGATCGTCAACGCTTACAACCTGGCCGTCGTGATGGCGCTCTTGCCGCTGTCCGCGCTGGCCGAGCGCATCGGCTTTCGCCGCATGTTCACGTTCGGGCTGGTGCTGTTCACGCTGGCCTCGCTGGGCTGCGCGCTGGCCGGCACGTTGTGGCAGTTGACCGCCGCGCGCGTGTTCCAGGGGCTGGGCGCCGCCACGCTCATGTGCATGTTCGGTGGCCTGGTGCGCAACATCTATCCGCTCAAGATGTTGGGGCGGGGCATCAGCATCAACGCCACCACGGTGGCAGTGATGTCGGTGCTTGGCCCCACCATCGGCTCGGCGATCCTGTCCGTGGCGCCTTGGCCGTGGATCTTTGCCGTCAACCTGCCGATCTGCGCGCTTGCCATGTTCGGCCTGCGTCATCTGCCCGAAGTGCCCCGCAACAACGTCAAGCTGGATTGGGTCAGCGCGCTGCTCTGCATGGCAACGCTGGGCGTGTTCATCTCCGGCGTGGACATGATGGGCGAGGACCTGCTGCGCGGCATCGGCCTGGTCGCGATCTCGGCGGTGGCGGGTCTGGTGCTGGTGCGGCGCGCCAGCCAGCAGACCGCGCCGCTGGTGCCGGTGGACCTGCTGCGCATCCGGCCGCTGGCGTTTGCGGTGGGCGCGTCGGCCTGCACCTTTGCCGCGCAGATGGCTTCCTATGTGTCGCTGCCGTTTTACTTCCAGCAGGTGCTTGGCCGGCCTTATCTGGAAGTGGGCCTGCTGATGGGCGCGTGGCCGGTCGGTACGGCCATCATCGCGCCGCTGGCCGGACGTCTGTCCGACCGCTATTCCGCCGCCACGCTCAGCGGCATTGGCGCGGCCACGATGGTTGCGGGCATGCTCTGGCTGGCGCTCTTGCCGTCCACGGTGTCGAACTGGCCCGTCATCGCCGGCATGTTCGTGGCCGGCGTGGGCTTCGGCTTTTTCCAGACGCCGAACAACCGCGCGCTGCTGTCTGCCGCGCCCCGGCTGCGCAGCGGTGCGGCTGGCGGCCTGCAGGCCACGACGCGGGTTTTCGGGCAGAGCTTCGGCACCGCGCTGGTGGCCATCGCCTTCAGCGTCAGCGCGGCCCACGGACCAGGGCTGGCTCTTGTCCTGGGCACGGTGTGCGCGGCGCTGGCCGTGGTGGTCAACACCGTCCGCTTCAACAAACTGCGGGCCTAGGGGCCGCTACTGCCGCTTGAAACCCGCTCGGACCCCCGGGCGCGGGCCGCTTCTATAATGGCGGCCGGCGCCCGGTTTCACTTTCCGGGCGCAAAGATTACCTATTTGAAGGCGCACAGGCATGAAAATCACGGTCGTGGGTACCGGTTACGTAGGATTGGTGTCGGGAGCGTGCCTGGCCGACATGGGCAACGATGTCATGTGCCTGGACGTGGACGCGGCCAAGATCGCGCTGCTGCGCCAGGGCGGCATCCCCATTTACGAGCCGGGCCTCGAAGACCTGGTGCGCCGCAACGTACAGGCCGGGCGCCTGCACTTCACCGATGACGTCGCGCAGAGCGTGGCATTCGGCGATGTCCAGTTCATCGCGGTGGGCACCCCGCCTGGCGAAGACGGTTCGGCCGACCTCAAGTACGTGCTGGCGGCCGCGCAGAACATCGCGCGCCACATGACCTCGCGCAAGCTGATCGTGGACAAGTCCACGGTGCCGGTCGGCACGGCCGACAAGGTACGCGCCGCGGTCGCCAAGGAACTGGCCGAGCGCGGTGTGGATCTGCCGTTCACGGTGGCGTCCAATCCGGAATTCCTGAAGGAAGGCGCGGCCATCAACGACTTCATGAGTCCGGACCGCGTCATCGTCGGCGCGGACGACGACTACACGATCGGCGTCATGCGCCGCATCTACGAGCCCTTCCAGCGCACGCACGACCGCCTGATGGTGATGGACGTGCGCTCCGCCGAGCTGACCAAGTACGCCGCCAACGCCATGCTGGCCACGCGCATCTCGTTCATGAACGAAATGGCGAACCTGGCCGAAGTGCTGGGCGCCGACGTCGAACAGGTGCGCCGCGGCATTGGCGCGGATCCGCGCATCGGCTATCACTTCCTGTATCCCGGCGCGGGCTACGGCGGCTCGTGCTTTCCTAAGGACGTGCAAGCCCTCGCCAACACCGCGTCCGAACACGGCCTGCCGATGCGCGTCATCGAGGCCGCCGAAGCCGCGAACCACGCGCAGAAGTTCCGCCTTTCCGAAAAGCTGGTCGCGCGCTTTGGCGAAGACCTGAGCGGCCGCAAGATCGCGTTGTGGGGCCTGTCCTTCAAGCCCAACACCGACGACATGCGCGAGGCGCCCAGCCTGACCGTCATCGCCGAACTCACGCGCCGCGGCGCCGAAGTGCGCGCCTACGATCCCGTGGCCATGCACGAAGCCGGCCGCGTGCTGGCCGGCCATCAAGGCGTCAGCTTCGCCACCGACATGTACGACGCGCTGGACGGCGCGGACGCGCTGCTCATCGCCACCGAATGGAAGGTCTTCCGCGCGCCCGACTTCGATCGCGTCAAGGCGCTGCTCAAGACGCCGCTCATCATCGATGGCCGCAATCTGTACACGCCGGCCGACGTGCGCGGCCTGGGCTTTGAATACTCGGGCATCGGCCGCGCATGAGGATCCTGCAACTGAACTTCGAAAAAGGCTGGCGCGGCGGCGAACGCCAGACGCTGTACTGCATGCGCGCCTTCCGCAAGGCGGGCCATGACGTCGAAGTGATGTGCCGTGAAGGCGCGCCGCTGGCCGAGCGCGCCCGCCAGGAAGGATTTGTCGCCCACACCGTGCGCAACGTGCCCGGACAGCTTGCGTTTCTGGCCGGCGCCGGCCGCTACGACATCATCCACGCGCAGACCGCCAACACCATCACGTGGGCCGTGCTGACCAAATGGCTGCACCGCCGGCCGGTGGTGTTCTCGCGCCGCACGTCGTTCGTGGTCAAGCCGGGCGACGAATGGAAGACCGGCTACAAGTGGCGCCACACGGATCTGTTTGTTGCCATCAGCGAGATGGCCGCGGGCGAGCCGCGCCGCCTGGGCATCGAACCCGTCATCATCCGCAGCGCGGTCGAACCCCATCAGATCAACGCCGAGAACGTCGCCAACCTGGTGCGCGAGTTCGACCTTCAGGGCAAGAAGGTCATGGCGACCTCCGCGGCCCTGATCCGCGACAAGGACCCGGTCACGCTCGTGCGCGCCGTCGGTGAACTGGCCAAGACGCGCCGCGACTTCGTTTTCCTGCATTTCGGCGCCGGCGGCGATCGCGAACAGCAGGCCAAGGACGAGGCCCGCAAGCTGGGCATCGAAGACGTCTACCGCTTTGCCGGCTTTAGGAAGGGCGTGGAAGACTTCTACAGCATCCTCGATGTCTTCGTCATGAGCTCCGAGGAAGAAGCGCTGGGCAGCAGCGTGCTGGACGCCTTCCTGCAACGCGTGCCGGTCGTCTCCACCGACGCCGGTGGCCTGAAGGAAAGCCTGGCCGACGGCCGCGGCGTGCTATGCGCCGTGGGTGATCATCAGGCGATGGCGGCCGGCATGGCGCGTTGCCTGGATGACGCGGGGTTTCGTCATGAGGTCACCGAGCGCGCGTATGAGTACGTGCGCAATGAGCATGACGTGCAGAAGATGGGGAATCGCTATCTGGCGCAGTTTGAGCGGTTGGTGGGTCGCAAGTAAACCGCCTCTGCGGCTGCTCTAAAGCCGCGCCTCAACCCCGCACATCGATCCGCGTCTCGAACTTGGCGCGATGCACCGAAAAAAACGTGCGCACATTGCGCACGTTGGCCTGCGCCGTGAACGCCCGGTGCACCAGCGCGTGGTACGCCGGCATGTCCTTCACTTGCGCGATCACCACAAAATCCGGACCCGGCGACACCCGGTAGCACTGCAGCACCGCGGGTTCGGTCAGCATGCTTTGCTCGAACGCGTCCAGGCTTTCGGCGGCCTGCACATCCAGCGTGATCTCCACGATCGCCGTCAGCGTGCTGCCCAGCTTCTCGGCCGACAGGATCGCCACCTGGCGATCGATCACCCCTTCTTCCACCAATCGCCGCACCCGCCGCAGGCAGGTCGGGGGCGACGCGTGCACGCGCGCGGCCAGATCCTGGTTGGTCAGCGAGCTGTCTTCTTGTAACTTTTCAAGAATGCGCCGGTCCAGATCATCGAGTTCGGGCAGCGGATTTGGTGTGTTTTGCATGATTAATTCAAAACTGTCACTTGGACGAAAGATAATTTAATCACACTTATGTAAGGGAATTAAATGCCAGAATGGCCAACATAAAGAAATCAAATTTCTTGAAGGGGCGCGCACAATGCGTCCGTACTGAACTTACCCGGAGTCACTCCTATGTGCGGCATTGTTGGCGCCGTCGCCCAGCGCGACATCACCCCGATCCTCGTTGAAGGCCTGAAGCGCCTGGAATACCGCGGCTATGACTCTTGCGGCGTCGCCGTCTACGCCGACGGCCATCTGCGCCGCACGCGCAGCACGCAGCGCGTGGCCGAGCTGGCCGATCAGGTTGCGCAGGACAAGGTCCAAGGCTTCACCGGCATCGCCCACACCCGCTGGGCCACGCATGGCGTGCCCGCCACGCACAACGCCCACCCGCACTTTTCGCACCTGGGCAACGACGAGCCGCGCATCGCGCTCGTCCACAACGGCATCATCGAAAACCACGACGAGCTGCGCGCCGAGCTGCAAGCCGTCGGCTATGTCTTCGAGAGCCAGACCGACACCGAGGTCATCGCGCACCTGGTGAATCACCTGTATTCCGGCGACCTCTTCGAAACGGTGCAGAACGCCGTGCGCCGCCTGCATGGCGCGTATGCGATTGCCGTGTTCTGCCGCGACGAACCGCACCGTGTGGTCGGCGCGCGCCAAGGCTCGCCGCTGGTAGTGGGCGTGGGCCAGAACGAAAACTTCCTCGCGTCCGACGCGCTGGCGCTGGCCGGCACGACCGACCAGATCATCTACCTGGAAGACGGCGATGTCGTCGACCTGCAGCTCTCGCGCGTCTGGATCGTCGACGCCGCCGGCAAGAACGTCGACCGTGAAGTGCACACCGTTCACGTGCACACCGGCGCCGCCGAACTGGGTCCCTACCGCCACTACATGCAGAAGGAAATCTTCGAGCAGCCGCGCGCGGTCGGCGACACCCTGCAAGACATCGAGTCCATCACGCCTGAACTCTTTGGCGACGACGCCTACAAGATCTTCAAGGAAGTCGACTCGCTGCTGATCCTGGCCTGCGGCACCAGCTACTACGCCGGCCTGACCGCCAAGTACTGGATCGAATCCATCGCCAAGATCCCGGTCGCCGTCGAAATCGCCAGCGAATACCGCTACCGCGACAGCGTGCCGAACCCGCGCTCGCTGGTCGTCACGATCTCGCAGTCCGGCGAAACCGCCGACACGCTGGCCGCGCTGAAGCACGCCCGATCGCTGGGCATGGAAAACACGCTGACCATCTGCAACGTGTCCACCAGCGCCATGGTGCGCGAGTGCAAGCTGTCGTACATCACGCGCGCCGGCGTCGAAATCGGCGTGGCCTCGACCAAGGCCTTCACCACCCAGCTCACCGCGCTGTTCCTCCTGACCCTGACGCTCGCGCAGTCGCGCGGCAACCTCACGGAAGAGCAGGAAGCCGAGCACCTGAAGGCCCTGCGCCACCTGCCGTCCGCCATCGGTTCGGTGCTGGCGCTGGAACCCCAGATCATGGCCTGGGCCGACCGTTTTGCCTCGAAAGAAAACGCCCTGTTCCTGGGCCGCGGCATGCACTACCCGATCGCCCTGGAAGGCGCGCTCAAGCTCAAGGAAATCAGCTACATCCACGCCGAAGCCTACCCGGCCGGCGAACTCAAGCACGGCCCGCTGGCGCTGGTCACCGAGCACATGCCGGTCGTCACCATCGCGCCCAAGGACGAACTGCTGGAAAAGCTGAAGTCCAACATGCAGGAAGTGCGCGCGCGTGGCGGTGAGTTGTATGTGTTTGCAGACGCCGACAGCAAGATTCAAAGCGCCGAAGGCATGCACGTGATCCGCATGCCGGAACACTACGGCAAGCTGTCGCCGATTCTTCACACGGTGCCGCTGCAGTTGCTGTCGTATCACACGGCATGCGCGCGGGGTACGGATGTGGATAAGCCGCGGAATCTGGCGAAGAGTGTGACGGTGGAGTGAGGCGGGAGAGCGGGGCGGCGGTGTGAAAACGGGGAATAAAGTCGGTCGCACGGAATAAAGTCGGTCGCAGCGTGAACAGCATCGTTCTCCCGCCATTTACTGTTCCTTGTCGCAATCTCGCTCGTGAAAGTAGAAACGGCCGCTCGCGCGGCCGATTTGTTAATCGGGCACGCAAAGAAGAGTGTGCTGGTTATGCCGCCGTTCGCCGCGTCGCGCCAGGCGATTGGCCGCTGATGCGCTTGAACGCCCGACTGAACGCAGCTTGCGAGGTATAGCCCAGACGATGCGCCACTGCGTCGATCGACAGCCTGTCCTGAGTCAGCCATTGGTTGGCGAGGCGCATCTTGAGTTCTGTCGCGTAGCGCAGAGGCGGAACCCCCAGGGTCGCCTGAAAGCGTTGGGCAAAGACCGATCGAGAAACATGCGATTCTGCAGCCAGCTCCGCGACTGTCCACTCCTTACCGGGCGAGCGATGTAACGCCAAGATGGCGCGGGCGAGACGGGGGTCGCGCAAGGCAGCTACGAGTCCGGAAGCGCTCTCGCAACCGCATTCAATCCACCCACGCGTGATCATCGCTGCCGCCACCTCGGCAAGCCGCGCCAGGATGCCAGCGAAGCCGATGCGGCCAGAGCATATCTCACGCTTCATGGCGTCCAGGATCTCGCGCAAGCCGGGATACCTCGTCCCGTCCGTATCGGCCAACATGGCATCCGGCATCAGCTTTGCCAGTCCCTGCATACCGCCTAGGTCGAACTCCATGCAGCCGTAGAAGAGGACGGCGCTGGGCGTCGAATGTGTACTGGGGCAAGTATCGACCCCACTAACAGCCTCGCCCAATGGCGCCACGTCGAACGTGTCGATCGGTTGGAAAGAGGCGTTCGGATCCGAAAGGAGCTGATGTCCGCCGCCTTGCGGCAAAAACACGGCGCTGCCGGCGGTGAGTTCATGAACTGCACCGTCATGCGTACGCAGGACTGCGTTGCCGACCGCGAGGTAGTGGAAATAACTGTATCCAGGCCTGGCGTCGAAATCGAAGCCGAACGATGGACCGGTTTGAACGCGGCGGTACTGCACCCCGCGCAACCGCATGCCTGTCAGCAGCTCACTGATGAGGTCGGATGACAGAACGAAGGAGCGGCCTTCTATCATTTCAGGTGTTTCGGTTAAAAACTCAGGACTTTTTATCATAGATCATCCTGGAATGCGGCCCTAGACTTCCTGCCTGAGATATTCAGGAGTTGTTTGAAATGAGAAGTGATGTGAAGGATGCAGTGGCTCAGGAGGTGAACACGCCGGCGTGGGTAGCCGTTTTTTCTCTTGCGATGGGCGTGTTCGGGTTGCTTACTGCGGAGTACCTCCCCGCCAGCCTGCTGACCCCGATGGCAGCGGATCTTGGTGTGTCGGAGGCCCTTGCGGGCCAAGCCGTCACCGTAACTGCCGTTGTGGCGCTGTTCGCCGGTTTGTTGGTGCCGCGCCTGACACGCGGGTTTGATCGCCGACTGGTCTTGCTTGGGTTCACCGTATTGATGATCGCCTCCAATCTGCTGGTGGCGATTTCCTTGAGCCTGCCGATGCTGTTGGCGATGCGAGTCCTTCTGGGCCTTGCCTTGGGTGGTTTCTGGGGAATGGCGGCTGCGGTTGCGATGCGCCTGGTTCCGGCCAGGCTTGTCCCACGCGCACTTTCAATAATCTTCAGTGGCATCGCAGTGGGCACGGTTGTTTCCGTGCCGCTCGGCAGCTACCTGGGTGAACTCTACGGCTGGCGCAGCGCCTTTTTGGCGGCCGCCGCGGTGGGCATCGTTACGCTCCTTTTCCAGGTGCTCACGTTGCCCCGTATGGCGCCGCGCAAATTGCTGCAGACTGCGACGGTGCTGGAGTTGCTTCGACGTCCTGGCATTGCAGCGGGCATGACCGGATGCGTGTTGGCTCACACGGGTCAGTTTGCACTTTTCACCTACATACGTCCCGCGCTCGAGAGCGTTGCGCATATCCACGTGCAGGATCTGTCTCTGATGTTGCTTGGCTTCGGTATCGCCAACTTCGTCGGGACTTTGGTTGCGGGTTGGATAATGGAGCGCAGCCTGCGCGCCACGCTCGTCTGGATGCCTGCGCTGGTCGGCGTCGCGGCCCTGGCCATGATTTGGCTTCCTGTGGACAAGACCGGGCTGATGCTGTTGGTCGCGTTTTGGGGGCTCGCCTTCGGAGGTGTCCCAGTGGCGTGGTCGAACTGGGTCGCGCGAGCGGTTCCTGATCAGGCTGAAACGGCTGGAGGTATGGTGGTTGCATGCGTGCAGTCGTCCATCGCAGCGGGGGCCGCGCTGGGTGGCATGGTGTTCGGATTCGGCGGAGTGATCGGCGTCTTTGTGACGGCAGGAGGCGTGATGATCCTCGCTGCGCTCTTCATCGCTCTACGGGTTCGCGTGGCGATGCCGCCACACGGTCAGGCCGTGCATGCCGTGCACGTCTGAAAGACAGCGGGTCGGAGTTGAGGGTCAGATCAAGCTTGCCAAGCAAGCGAAATTGCCCACTCCATAAACGTGCGGACTTTGAGGGGTAGATGTGCTCTCGCTGCATAAAAAAGCGTGAGCGGCATCACCCTCCAGTTAACTGCCTCCAGGATCGGTACATTGAGACATCCTGACGTCGTCTGTCCCATGGGACAGACGGCTCTTGCTTTTGGCAGCTCGGCGACTCGAACTTCGCGAGCATTCAACCTTCGCGCCCCACGTTCGTTCATCGTCGCTGATCTTTTTTTGCCGCTAAGTCGTGAGGGGGTCGCGTTCCGCGACCCTTTTTTTCGCCCAGGCGCTTGCCTTTAGGATTTCATTTCTTAGCTTTGCGGCGCGTGAATTCAACCTGCGAAGCAATGAATCTCGACACCTATTTGCGGCCAAACAGTCGGCCGAGGATTCCACGTGGCGCGGCCGCGGCCTGTTCGGCAGCCAGCGCATTCTGCATCGACAGCTCCTGGAACTGAGGCTTGCCGTTCTGCTGGTACGAGGCGGATGCTTGGCGGAATGCCAGCGCCGATTCAGCATGCCGCTTCATGTAGCCGTAGATCTCTCCGCGTGAGAACAGCGCCCAGCTGCGGTAGTCGGGATCCAGCGCTATAAGGCGGTCGCAAGCTGCAAGCGCCTCCTCATACCGGCTGGCGGCGATCAGCGCATTGACACGTTCGGCGTGCAGGGGACCGCTGTCGGGCCAGCGCGCCATCGCCTGGTCTGCGTCGGTCACGGCCTCGGTTGCGCGCCCCAAGTGGGTCAGCGCCTCGATGCGTGCGCGGCGCCACTTCAGCCAATCGGGATCCAGCGAGATCGCGACCTCGGACAAGGGCAAGGCTTCGTCGTGGCGTTCCAGCCTGTTCAGCATGTCGGCTGCATTGCCGGGCAGGAAGTCGTTGTCGGGCGCGAGTTCGTAGCCGCGCAGGTAATAGGTCAGCGCGGCCTCCCAGCGGCGCTGGTCGCGCTGCGCATTGCCGGCGACGAACAGCAGCTGGTCGTCGTCGCTGGACAGCGGGTCCAGGCCCTGCAATGCCTGTTCAGCCAACTCCGGGTCGCCGCTGCGCACATACTCGCGGGCTTGCTCCTTGCGGCCTTCCCAGCCGCTGTCCGAGAGCGCGTCCAGGCGACGCCATAGCGGCGCCGCCTCGTCGCCTCGGCCCAGGCGATGCAGCGAGCGCGCCTTGCCCTCCAGGGGCCAGTCCCAGTCGGGTTCGCGGCGCAGCAGGCTGGTCCATTCCTCGACCGCGTCCTCATGGCGTCCGAGCGCCTGGAGGCACGAGGCGCGATTGTGCTGGATCGCGTTCTCCTCGCCCAGGATGGCGCGGGCGCGGTCGAACATCGCGATGGCGTTGTTCAGGTCACCGAGACGGCGGTAGTTGTTGCCGGCGTCGTAAAGAAAGCCACCGTTGTTGGGCGCCAGCGCGACGGCGCGCTGATGGTAGGGCAAAGCGTCCTGGTAGCGGCCTGCGTTATGCAGGTTGGATCCGATGTAGCAATGCGGCGCCGCGGCGAATGGGCGTATTTGCGAGGCGCGGGTCCAGCTTGCAATGGCGTCGTCCAGTTGACCGTCGTTGATCAACAGATAGCCCTCGGCCATCAGCAATCCGAAGTGCGACGGCGCACGTGTCAGGGCCTCGCGCAGGAGGCGCCAGGCGTTCTGCTGTTGGCCCGCGTCGTAGAGCGCGGTGACTCGCAAGCGAATGGCGTCGCTGCATTGCAGATCAAGCGCCAACGCGCGGTCCAGGTCTGCGTCACGCTGTGCGTACGCGCGGCGCTGGTCGTGATAGCGGGCGCGCAGTGCCCACATGACGGCGAGATCCGGCTGTTCGCGCAGCCCTTGTTCGCACAAGGCAAGCATTTGGGCAAGGTCGCCGCCGTCATCGGCGCGGTGAATGGATTCGATCAGGCTGGACATGCGCAAGGTTCTCTGTTCGGAAGATCGGATTAGCGCGCCAGGGCGCCTGCTTCGTGACGGCAACTGTAGGGGCGGTCTTCGCGCGGGATGTCGTCGCTGCCGCATTGCCATCGGCGCACGCCGCCGCCCTTCTTTTCGGACCTCAGCTCGGGCAGATAGACCAGGTGCTTGCCGCCCAGCGACGGCGAATCCGCCGTGCCCGGATCGCCCGCGATGGTAAAGCGCAGCACGCCGTTGACGGGATTCATCTCCAGCTTGCTGAACCCGCTGGTTCGCAGCGATTCAGGCGTCACGCCGAGCGCGGCCATGTCGGGCGCAAACGTTTTGGTGCGCTGATAGTGGCTTTCCGCGAGCAGGCGCACGGGATCCGACACGAGATCCAGGCGTATGACGTCGGCGCGCAGCGGATTGTCTGCGTCATCCTTGTCCAGGGCGACGACCGCGATCACCATGCCGGCCAGGACCAGCCCCACCATGCCGAACACGATGAACAGAAAACGGCCGGCGCCCGTGACGGCGCGGACCCGAGCCAGCGCGGGCAGCACGGCCCGGGGATTGGCCTGGCTGGACACCACATGAGTGCCGGCGAGGGAGTTGTGCATGGCGCGCTCGCCAAAAACCGCCTGCTGTATGTGGTGGAAGATGCCGGGTAACGCCAGGTTCAGCGAATACTTCAGGATATGGCGCCAGATCGAGCGCAGCAGTCCCGGTGAGCTGCCCTTGCGCGTCACCACCCGCTGCTTCAAGAGACGTTTGCCGGGGGAGCCATTGCCCCAGGCGTCCATGAAGGCGGGCAGCAGCAAGCCCAGCAGCCCGCCGGCTATTGCCAGCAGCGTGGGCCCGTCCACTCCCGTGAGGCCCTGATAGGTGTATGAAGCGGCCATGGACAGACCGACCATCGCGGTCGCCATGACGACGGCATCAATCGCTGTGGCGGCCAGTCGGGCCCAGATGCTGGGAAAGACGGGGGCGTCGCCGCCCGGGCCGGGGCGCTGGGCGGGCGCCGCCTGGGCAGTAACCGGTAGTACGGCTTTGCAGCTGAAGCACAGCTTGTTGGCGGCCGGGTTCTGCCAATTGCAGCGAGGGCATTGCATGGGATCGGAGGCGGGGTGCTGAAGCCGGTCTGAGCGGCAGGACTGCGGATGATACCCATGTCGTTGCGATCTGGTGGTGCCATTGACCTTACAAGGGCATCAAAAGCGGTGGAGGGGGTGGGGCCTGAAGTACGGCCGACCGGATGAGCTAGACGCGGCTGGTGCTTCAAAGCGGATGTTTTACGGCACAGCCCTCATCAGTGCAGACTCGAAAAGCAAGGATGCGGTGAACTTCATTGGCAACTTATGATCGGCCCAGTTAGGTGTCACCGCCTAATGTTGATGCTCGTGTAAACCAAGGGTTTGGTCTCTCCAAGGATGAGGAGATCCCATTGGGGAGCGTCCTCGCCTGGGCCAATCTGGGCGTGTGCTGTGATGCTAACGACCGAAGCGTTCTGTCTCCAATACGAAATCAGAGGAGCGACGACGGTTTCATACATAAGGAAGGCGTTTTCCACTTCTTTTTCGTTGAAGTAGTAGTGGCTGCGAGCGTCTTTCCGGCCTGAGTATGTGAACCTCACACTCTCATCAGGAGTGTCAGCGAAGCCCTTTTTATGTCTTCCTATTGGAGAGATGTATAGCTCGATTCCGCATTGCTCATCCTGCGGTTCGAAGCGTTCAAAGAGGGATACGGCAAGATATTTGACCTTACGGTATAGATCTTTCACGATTTCGGCGCCGACGACGCCCATGGCGGCTCCGCCAACCGCTGCCCAGCTTTGATTCTCTAGAAAGAGAAAGACAGCTTCGCGAATGCCATTGAAGTTAAGGACGTCTTCGTCGACCGCATTCAGTGTTATTACGAGGTCTGTGGAGCCCAGCGCCGTCCGCGCGTTTTCAGCACAGTCTGGATGACTAGTTTCAAGATAGAGCTGCACGGGAAACTCCTATCGACGAAACTGTGACGCCTGACCCGCCCAGTTGCTGGATCAGGTTCGAATGGTTCGCTAGCTGTGCTCCAGCCTATAGAGCAAAAAAGATTATGTCTATTGGGACGAAGTGCCGAATTCTGCGACCGACTTCATTTCTCACATCCTCCGTCATCCTGAAAAGGACCGCTTTCGTGCGGTCCTTTTTCTATTCGGTCGGAGTGGAAGCCCCAATTGGGGCACCCATGTGCGCAGCCGCGAACTCCCGGAAAGCGGGCGGGCCGTCTCGCGATCTGGCAGGACTTGATCTGGCGGACGCGCCATTCGGGATTAATCTCTTTTAAACATCCATCGTTCCATAAAAAGAACGATGAAGGCAAAAATAGCCATCTACCGGCGGATTGTCCCGAAGAATATAGTTCTGTTCATCGCAGCAACGCGCTGCAAGCAACACCCCAAACCTACTTCTTCAAGGACACTGACATGACCAACTCCACCGCCAAGCTCGAAGTGCTGACCCCCGAAAACAGCCAGATCATCTTCATCGATCATCAACCGCAAATGGCCTTCGGTGTGCAGTCGATCGATCGCCAGACGCTGAAGAACAACGTCGTGGGTCTGGCCAAGGGCGCCAAGGCGTTCGACATTCCGACCATCATCACCACCGTCGAAACCGAATCGTTCTCGGGATACACGTACCCCGAACTGCTCGATGTCTTCCCGGAAAAGAAAGTGCTGGAACGCACCTCGATGAACTCGTGGGATGACCAGAAGGTGCGCGACCAGCTCGCCGCCAACGGCCGCAAGAAGGTGATCGTGGCCGGCCTGTGGACCGAGGTCTGCAACACCACCTTCGCGCTGTGCGCCATGCTGGAAGGCGAGTACGAGATCTACATGGTCTCCGACGCGTCGGGCGGCACGTCGAAGGAAGCGCATGACATGGCCATGCAACGCATGATCCAGGCTGGCGTCGTGCCGGTCACGTGGCAGCAAGTGCTGCTGGAATGGCAGCGCGACTGGGCCCGCCGCGATTCGTACGATGCCGTGATGGAGATCGTCAAGGAGCACTCGGGCGCGTACGGCATGGGCGTGGACTATGCCTACACGATGGTGCACAAGGCCAGCCAGCGCACGCAGACCGCCCACGACGCTATCGCGCCCGTCGCTGCGCCTGTCATCGCTCGCTAAATCCCAGGCCCGCGGCCGATGCCGCGGGCTTTTTTTCTTGTATCGACCGGCAGCCCCGGAGCCTCCCATGACGACCGCCGACACCCGCCCCGCCGACGCCCAGCCGTCCTCGCCTTTCGCCTACTCCGCCTTCTCCGTGATCTGGGTTGCCACCGTGCTGTCCAACATCGGAACCTGGATGCATGACGTGGGCGCCGGATGGCTCATGACGTCGTTGTCGCCCTCGCCCATGTTCGTGGCGCTGGTGCAGACGGCGGGCGCGTTGCCCGTGTTCCTGCTGTCGCTCCTGGCCGGCGCGTTGGCCGACACGATGGACCGCCGCAAGCTGCTGTTGATGGTGCAGATCGCGATGGGCTTCATCGCCCTGGCGCTGGGCCTGGTGGTGTGGTTTGGCCTCACGACGCCGTGGGTGCTGCTGGGCTTTACGTTGCTGATGGGCATCGGCACCGCGCTGTCGGCGCCCGCTTGGCAGGCCATCGTGCCCAGCCTCGTGCCGCGTCCGTCGCTGCAGCAGGCCATCGCGACGAACAGCGTGGGCATCAACGTCAGCCGCGCCATTGGCCCGGCGCTGGCCGGCGTGCTGATCACCAGCCTGGGCGTGGCGATTCCGTTTTTTGTGAACGCGGTCAGCTTCATCGTGGTCGTCGCGGCGCTGATCTGGTGGAAGCCGCCGGTTGCCGCCGAAAAGCGTCTGCCGCGCGAGCAGCTGTTTCATGCGATGCGTGCCGGCCTGCGCTTTGCGCTGCACAGCAAGCCGCTCAAATCGACGCTGGTCCGTGCCGTCGCGTTCTTTCTGTTTGCCAGCGCCTACTGGGCGCTGCTGCCGGTGATCGTGCGTCAGGTGCTACAGGGTGGCGCCATGCTCTACGGCATCATCCTGGGCTGCGTCGGGGCCGGTGCGGTGATCGGTGCGATGGTGCTGCCGCCGCTGCGCAAGAAGCTGGGTCCGGACCGCAGCGTCATGGCCGGCACGCTGGGCACGGCGCTCACGCTGGTGGTGTTTGCGGTGATCCCGCATCCCGTGGTGGCCGGTGCGTTCAGCTTCCTGGCCGGCGCGTCGTGGATCATGGTGCTGACCTCGCTGAACGTGTCCGCCCAGGTTGCCCTGCCGGACTGGGTGCGTGCCCGTGGCCTGGCGATTTTCGTGACGGTGTTCTTCGGCTCGATGTCCGCGGGCAGCATGATCTGGGGCCAAGCTGCAGTGCATGCCGGCGTTCCCGCCGCGATGCTGATCGCCGCCGCCGGCTCGGTGATCGCGATGCTGCTGACCCGCAAGGCCAAGCTGCAGCTTGGCGCCGACCTGGACCTTGCGCCGTCGATGCACTGGCCCGAACCCCTGATCGACCAGCAGGTGTCGCATGATCGCGGTCCGGTGATGATCACGGTGGAATACCTGATCGACCCGGCGCGCGGCGCGGACTTCGTGCAGGCCATGCAGCATGCCGGCGCCGAGCGCCGCCGCGATGGGGCCTACGCATGGGGCATCTTCGAAGACGCGGCGCAGCCTGGCCGCTACCTTGAGTACTTCCTGGTGACGTCGTGGCTTGAGCACCTGCGCCAGCATGAGCGTGTGACCCATGCCGACGCGGACCAGCAGGCCGAAGTGCGCGGTTTCCACATCGGCGATGCGCCGCCGAAGGTGTCTCACTTCGTCGCGCCACAGCCAATCTAAGTTTTCCTGATATCAAATGCGGCTCACTCGAGCCGCATTTTTTTTGCCTGGATGCGATCCTGGGCATCCCTCTCAGGGTGAGGCTGGTGTGCTCAAGGTTCCTGAGCCAGCGCTTTGAGGCTTTCCAGGCGCTCCAGCTCCTTCTTCTCCTTCTCTTTTCTGGCGCCTTCTCGATGGGACTTGATGGCGAGGAACATGCACACGGCCAGCACGCCGAGTTTGAATATGCCGAAGACTAAAGGAACCCAGAAATTCATCATTGCCTCAAATCGCTGCTTCAGCAGCTTGATCGCTACTCGTGGACGCTGAACGGGGTCAGGAGGACGCGGAGCGAGTGCTAAAATCCATACAAGATTGCGAATTCTACCGCCAAAATCCATACAAGAAGTTGAATTGCCCGGCCCGTAGGTGATTGCCACCTGCGGAAGCGGCCAAAATCCCTGGAAGAAGATCAGACATGGCTCTCTCGCGTCGCCTGAAAAAAGCAAGCATGTCGTGGGTGCGGCCCCTTACTGCCGGTGCGGGCTCCCGATATCAGCAAATCGCCACGCAGATCGTCACCGCGGTGGAGGACGGTGTGCTTCGGCCCGGCGACCGCCTGCCCACGCAGCGTGAGCTGGCCCAGGCATTGGGCGTCGATCTCACGACCGTCACGCGGGCCTACTCGGAAGTTCGCCAGAAAGGGATTCTGGAGGCGCAGGGGGCGGGCGGGACTTACGTGGCCTATTCCGGGTCGGCAACGGGCGGCACGATCGATCTCGGGATGAACATCCCGCCGTTGCTCAGCAGCGCAGCGTTTTCAGACATGCTTGCGCAAGGCAGTGGCGCGACGCAGGTCGCGGCAAGCGCGATGGATCTGATGAGCTATCACGTGGGTGCGGGGGACGCGCGACATCGTGCAGCCGGGGCGAAATGGTTGCGGCCGGTGCTGGGCAGCACGGACATGGATCGGATCGTGGTTTGCCCCGGCGCGCAAACTGCCATTGCGGCCCTGCTTCTGGCCAGGAGCCAGGCCGGGGATGCGATTGCGTGCGATGTGCTGACTTACCCTGGCTTTCTGGCCGCCGCACGCTTGCTGCAGCGGGTGGCCGTCGGGGTGAAGTCGGATGCATTCGGCATGGATCCCGCCGACCTCGAGCGCGTGTGCCAAAAGCATCGCCCGGCAATGCTGTACTTGAATCCGACGATTCAAAACCCGACCGCGCTGACGCTGTCCACCGAGCGGCGAACTGAGCTGCTGCAGGTGGCAAAGAAGTATGCGCTGCCCGTCATTGAAGATGATCCGTACTGGCTGTTGGCCGAGCGGCCGCCAAGCACGATGTATTCGTTGGCTGCCAACACGGCGTCGGCGCCCGTTTACTACGTGTCGACGCTATCGAAATGCATCGCGCCCGGCTTGCGAACCGCTTACCTGGTCGTACCTGCCGGCGAGCCGTTGACGCCCGTGCTTGACGCCCTGCGTTCGCTGGCGCTGATGCCCACGCCCTGGATGACGGAAATGGCATCGACGTGGATCGAGACGGGCGCTGCGGTTCAATGGATGGCGCAGGTCAGGAGTGAGCTGCACCATCGGCAAGCTATCGCGGCATCGATCCTTCCGGGGGATATTCAGGCCGACCCGAATGGGCTGCACCTCTGGCTGCAGTTGCCGGGCCATATCGATCTGTACCGGCTTATACAAACCGCGCTTGAACAAGGCGTGAGTGTCACGGATTCGGCGTCGTTTTCCACGGGGTCGTTCAGTCCCTTGGCGCTTCGTGTGTCGTTGGGAGGGGCGATTGATCGAGCTCGCCTGACGCATGGTCTGATCCAGTTGGCGGAGCTGCTCAAGGGGGATCTTGCCAGGCGGGTTTCTCAAGTTGTCTGAGCTGCATGGACGTTCGATCTTTCGCGGCGACGTCGAATTTCCGTGAGATGCGGTAACGCCAAGCGCTTTAAAAGGCCTCCCCCTGCCGCACCGCCAGCGCCGCCGCCGCGGCGCGCGTCTCCACGCCCAGTTTGACGTAGATGTGTTCCAGATGTTTGTTCACCGTTCGTGGCGACATGCCCAGTATCTCGGCGATATCCCGATTTGTTTTTCCCTTGGCCAGCCAGCGCAAAACATCGGCCTCACGCGGCGTCAGACCGTAAGCCGTTGCCAACGGCGCCGTCTCCTGCAACAGTAGCAACGTCTCGCCGCTGCGCCGTGATGCCGACAGACTCAAGGTCAAACGCCCTCGTGCGCTGACCATCACCAAGGGTTCAGCCGCCGGTCCGGCCGCCAGATTGCGTGCCACCCATTCTGCCAAGGGCGCCGGCAGCTCCGTCGCATCCTCCGCGCAACCAAAGTACGCCGCCAACCAGATCCGAGCCTTGCCCGTCTTCCAGATGGGCAGCCCGCGCGCGTCGAGCGCCACCACTGCGCGCGCCGCCGCATCAATCGCATCGAAGGCCGCCGTCAGGCTGCGCGCATTGCGCAAATGGGTTCGCAGCCTGGCCACCACCACGTCGGTGTCCAACGGCTTGGTCACGTAATCGACGCCGCCGACTCGGAACGCCTTCAATACGTGCTCGGGCTCGGTCAGGCCCGTCATGAACACCACCGGGACATCTCCCGCCGCCGGATGCGCTTTCAAGCGCGCGCAGGTCTCGAACCCATCCATCCCCGGCATCACCGCATCGAGCAGCACGATATCCGGGACCACGAAATCCACGCGTTCTATCGCCGACTGGCCATCGATTGCCACAAGCACCTGATAACCCGCCGCATCCAATGCGGTGGAGAGCATTTTCAGGTTGTCCGGCGCGTCATCGACCAGCATGACGAGGTTCTTATCGGGCGTGGGCATGGTGACGCTGCACATGGTGTTTAAGCACCTGATTGAATTCATTCAGTTGAAACTCGCCAGCCAGCGCGCGCAGATGCGCGGTCAATTCTCGCGCTTCGGCTCGGCGGCCCTGTATCTCTTCCAGCTTGGCCTGGATGCCCTTGATGTAGCCCATGGCCCCCAGTTCCAGCAGCGCCTCGGCATCTTCGCGCTCCAGCGCCACTCGATGCAGATCCTCCGCGGGCCGCGCAGCCTCCACCTGCGCCACCTGCCAGTCCAGCTTGAGCAACCGGCCGAGCTGGCTCAGCAAATCCTCATACATCACGGGCTTGGCAATGAACGCGTTATGCCCGCGCTGCGCCGGGTCTTTCGGATCCAGCCCCAGGATATTGGCCGACAGCATCACAATGGGCACGGCCACGCCTTCATCACGCAAGCACCGCAAGACTTCCCATCCCGTCATTTCCGGCATCGAGACGTCCATCAATATCAGGGCGGGCCGCAGCGTATGCACGCAGGCCAGGCAAGCCGCGCCATGCGGCGCTTCGTGCACCTCGAAGCCCAACGGCTCCAGCAGGTCGCAGACCAGGCGCCGCTGCGAAGGCTGGTCATCGACTGTCAGGATCCGCAGCCGCTCGCCGCGATAGCCCACCACCAGCCCCGACGGCCGGGCATCGCTGCGTGGCGAGCGCACCTCCGGCAAGAACAGCTTGAGCGTGAACACGCTGCCGCGGCCGACGGCGCTGCGCACCGTCAACTCGCCGCCCATGATGCCGGTCAGCATGCGGCAGATGGTCAGGCCCAGGCCCGTGCCGGAATCGGCCTGCTCGGCCGCCGCCCAGCTGCGCTCAAAAGGCAGGAAGATGCGCTCCAGGTCCTCGGCCGGTATGCCTCGGCCGCTGTCCGCCACTTCGAACAGCACCATGTCCGCCGCCGATTTCACGCGCATCGACACCAGTCCTGTCGAGGTGAACTTCAGCGCATTGCTCAACAGGTTGATCAGAATCTGCCGCAGCCGCTTTTCATCGATATGCACAATGGATGGCAGTTCCGCCGCTTCATAGCAGAAGGTCAGCCCTTTGAGCGTGCTCTGTGGACGGAACATCTGCACGATCTGCTCCAGAAATTCCGGCAGGCGCAGTTCGCTGTTCTCCAGCCTGAGCCTGCCCGCCTCGATGCGCGCGATGTCCAGCAAGCCATCGATCAGGCCGATCAAATGCTTGCCGCTACGATGAATTACATCGATGGCCTCACGCCGCGCGGGTGGCAAGCCCGGGTCGCGCAGCAGAATCTGCGCGTAGCCCAGAATGCTGTTCAAGGGCGCGCGCAATTCATGGCTCATGCCACCCATGAAGCGGCTCTTGGCCAGATTGGCGCTTTCGGCGGCTTCCTTGGCCTGTTGAAGCTGCGCGTCAGTCTGTTTGTGCGCCTCGATTTCGCGCAGCAGCAAGTGGGTCTGGCGATCCGATTCCTCTTGCGCCACGCGCCGGCTTTCATGGGCCAGCACCAGCCACCAGGCCGCCACGCCGCCGATCAGCAACAAGGCGGCATACAACTTCAGGAAGGTTGGCCGCAAACCCGAGGGGTCCAGGCCGGCCCGCATGTGACTGGCGACCTCCTGGTAGTAGATCAGGCCCAGAATGCCGGCCAGCAGCGTCCCCATCCCCGCCACGATCAAGAGGTAGTGGCCCAGGCGGCTATGCACCAGCGGCGTAACCCGCGCCGGCAGCAGCCGGCCCAGGACCGCCTGCACCTGATCCTTCAAGCGCCCCTGCTGTTTGCAGCGATCCTGGCAGCGGGCATCCAGCGTGCAGCACAAGGAACAGATGGCGCCGTTATAGGCCGGACAATGCGCCATATCGGGCTGCTCGAAACGGTTGGCGCAGATCACGCAGACGTGATCCGAACCCGCGACATCGACGGGCGTGCGCGCCAGGTTGTAGCGACCGCGCGTGCGCCAGGCGATGACCGGCGCGCAGACAAAGGCCGCCAGCAATGCCACAAAGGGCGACAACGCCTGCGCCAGCGCACCTGCTGTGCCCGGAAACACGCCGGCAAAGGCCAGCAAGCCCAGTGTCATGGCGATCAGCATGCTGCCCACGCCGACCGGGTTGATGTCATACAGATAGGCGCGGCGAAACTCGATCCGGTTCGGCGACAGACCCAGCGGCTTGTTGATCACCAGGTCCGCCACCAACGCCCCGATCCAGGCCAGCGCAACGTGCGAGAACACCGCCAGCACGTGTTCCAACGCGCCAAACACGCCCATTTCCATCAGCACCACGGCGATCAGCACGTTGAATACCAGCCACACCACCCGGCCCGGATGGCTGTGCGTGATGCGCGCAAAGAAGTTGGACCAGGCCAGCGAGCCGGCATACGCATTGGTCACATTGATCTTGACCTGCGAGACCACCACAAAGGCCGTCACCAGAACCAGCGCCAGACCGGGATCGCTGACGACATAGGTATAGGCCGCCAGATACATGTGGGTGGGGTCCCCTGCCTTGTCGGCGGGCGCGCCCAGGGACAGGGCCAGCCAGGCCAGAAAGGCGCCGCCCAGAATCTTGGCCGCGCCCGGCAGGATCCAGCCCGGACCCGCGCAGATCAGGGCGAGCCACCAGCGTCTGCGGTTGGCCGCCGTGCGTTCGGGCAGAAAGCGCAGAAAGTCGACCTGTTCGCCGATCTGCGTCACCAGCGAGGCGGCCACCGCCACCGCCGAGCCGAACATCAGCAGATTGAAGCTGCCGCCCCGGCCGTCATAGCCCGGAAATCGCAGGAACTCCTGCAACGCCCCAGGATCACGGAAGGCGATGAAGGCATAGGGCAAGAGCAGCAGCACCAGCCATATCGGCTGCGTCCAGGACTGCAGCCGGCTGATGAAGGTAATGCCATAGGCCACCATGGGCAGGATGACCACGGCGCACAGGAGATAGCCGATCGACAGCGGCAAGCCGGTGGCCAGTTCGATGGCCAGCGCCATGATGGCCGCCTCCAGCGCAAAAAAGATAAAGGTAAAGGAGGCGTAGATCAGCGAGGTAATGGTCGAGCCGATATAGCCGAAGCCAGCTCCTCGCGTCAGCAGATCCATGTCCAGGCCGTGGCGCGCCGCGTAATAGGCAATCGGCAAACCGGTCAGAAAGGTGACCAGGGCCACGGCAACGATGGCCCAGAAGGCATTGATGAAGCCATAGTTCAGCGCCAGCGCACCGCCGATGGCTTCCAGCGCCAGGAAAGACACGGCGCCCAGAGCGGTATTGGCAACGCGGAACTCCGACCATTTGCGAAACGACACCGGGGTGAAGCGCAGCGCATAGTCTTCCAGCGTCTCATTGGCGACCCAGGTGTTGTAGTCGCGGCGGATCTTGACGATGCGTTGAGGCGCGCTGGCAGACAAATCGGGCTCCGGGGGGCGTTGGGGATACGTCATTGAACGTAGTTGCCGTTGTAACGCCCGGGGGCGCGCCTGCCTCTACGTCAATCAACGTATGTTGCACTGCGTCATCGGCTCCTAGTATGCCCTCACCCTCCGGGCTGCGGCATGTGCCGCGCATGCTCGGTTTCCCTGGTCGTGATCCATTGAGGAGTCATCGATGTCTGGCAAAACCCGTTTTGATAACGCTCCGGAGCTGCCTTCGCGCCGGCGTCTGGCCCTGGCCCTTGCCTCCCTGCCGCTATTGACCATACCGGCGCTGTCGCGCGCGGCGGCCCCGGCCACCTCGGCCATCAACACCACCGGGCTGGCCATTACCGACACCGAGGTCACGGTAGGCCAGTTGCACTCGGCGACCGGCACCATGGCCATCAGCGAAACGGGGTCGATTCAATCCGAACGCCTGGCGATCGAGCAGATCAATGCCATGGGCGGCATCCTGGGCCGCAAGATCAAGATCGTTCAGGAAGACGGCGCCTCCGACTGGCCGACCTTTGCCGAGAAGGCCCGCAAACTGCTGGTCAGCGACAAGGTCGCCACCGTGTTCGGCTGCTGGACCTCGGCCTCGCGCAAGGCGGTCCTGCCGGTGTTCGAGAAAGAAAATGGCCTGCTCTACTACCCGACCTTCTATGAAGGCCTGGAGCAGTCCAAGAACGTTTTTTATACCGGCCAGGAGGCCACGCAACAGATTCTGTCCAGTCTGGACTGGCTGGCGCGCGAGCAGAAGGCGCGCTCGTTCTACCTGATCGGCTCCGATTACATCTGGCCGCGCACCTCAAACAAGATTGCGCGCAAGCATATCGAGAACGTGCTCAAGGGCGAAGTGGTCGGCGAGGAATACTACCCGCTGGGTCACACGCAATTCGGCTCGCTGATCAACAAGATCAAGCTGAAAAAGCCCGATGTCGTGTTTGCCGTGGTGGTAGGCGGCAGCAATGTGTCCTTCTACAAACAGCTCAAGGCGGCTGGCGTCACGAGCGGCAAACAAAAGCTCCTGACGATCTCGGTGACCGAAGATGAATTGCTGGGGATCGGCGGTGAGAACGCCGAGGGTTTCTGGTCGTGCATGAAGTACTTCCAGAGCCTGGACAATGCCAACAACAAGAAATTCGTTGAAGCCTTCAAGGCCAGGTACGGCGCCAACGCCGTGATCGGCGATGTGACCCAGGCAGCCTATCTGGGACCCTGGCTGTGGAAGATGGCCGTGGAAAAGGCCGGCAGCTTTGATGTCGACAAGGTGGTCGCCGCCTCGGCCGGCCTGGAATTCAAGGAGGCGCCCGAAGGCTACGTCAAGATCGACCCCAACCACCACCTGTGGAGCAAGACCCGGATCGCCCAGATCCGCAAGGACGGCCAGTTTGACGTGATCTTCGAGACCCCGGAGCTGATCAAGCCCGATCCCTTCCCCAAGGGCTATCAGTAATCACCTCGATCCGGGCGCCCCGCTCGGCGCCTCTTCACTGCCGGGAGCCATCCATGGAATCCTTCTCCGATCTCGGGGCCATCCTGCTGATGCAGGGCTTCAACGGTTTATCGGTCTTCAGTGTGCTTTTGCTGATGGCCTTGGGCTTGGCGATCATCTTTGGCCAGATGGGCGTCATCAACATGGCCCATGGCGAGTTCCTGGCGGTGGGCGCCTATTGCACCTATCTCTGTTCCGAACTGGTCCAGCAGTACGCGCCCGGCCTGATGCCGGCCTACTTCTTCGTCGCCATCCTGTTGGCCTTTGCCGTGACCTTCAGCCTGGGGTGGCTGGTCGAGTGGCTGATGATCCGTCATCTCTACCGCCGGCCGCTGGACACGCTGCTTGCGACCTGGGGCTTGTCGCTGGTGCTGCAGCAAACGCTGCGCTCGCTGTTCGGTCCACGTGAAGTCAGCCCCACGCTGCCTGAATGGCTGATGGGTTCCTGGCAACCGCTGGACGGCGTGGACATCCCGATCAACGGCCTGTTCGTCATGTCCATCAGCATCGTGCTGACGGGCGCGCTGCTCCTGGCGTTGTTCCGCTCGACCTGGGGCCTGCATGTGCGCGCCACGGTGCAGAACCGCGCCATGAGCGGCGCGGTCGGCATCGATACGAAGCGCGTGGACCGCGTGACGTTCTCGCTCGGTTGCGGTATCGCAGGCATTGCCGGCGCGGCCTTCACGACCATCGGTTCCACCGGCCCCACGAGCGGTTCGCTCTACATCGTCGACACCTTCCTGACAGTGGTGTTCGGCGGCGCGGCCAGCCTTTTTGGCACCATCGCGTCGGCCTTCGTCATCGCGCAGACGCAATCGATCTCGGAGTTCTTCATGACGGGTTCGATGGCAAAGGTGCTGACCCTGTCGGCCATCGTGATCATTCTGATGCTGCGTCCGCAAGGCCTGTTCAGCATCAAGGTACGCAAGTAGGGAGCGCATCATGAAGAAATTCTTCCGCAATGTCGTGGGTGGGCGCGAAGGGCTGGCCGGGCTGGCGATTCTGGCGCTGCTGCTCTTTGTGGTGTTTCCGCTGGGTCTGGACGTCTTCCGGCTCAACCTGATCGGCAAATACCTGTCCTATGCCTTTGTCGCGCTGGGCCTGGTGCTGTGCTGGGGCTATGGCGGCATCCTGAGCCTGGGCCAGGGCGTGTTTTTCGGTCTGGGCGGCTATTGCATGGCCATGTTCCTGAAGCTGGAAGCCTCGACGCCGGAGGCCACCAAGATCCAGTCCACGCCCGGCATCCCTGACTTCATGGACTGGAACCAGCTGACCTCGCTTCCCTGGTTCTGGGTGCCGTTCAAAAGCTTCTGGTTCACATTGATGGCGGTGCCGGTGCTGCCCTGCCTGCTGGCGTTGATCCTGGGCGTGGCCATGTTCAAACGCCGCGTGGGCGACACCTATTTCGCCATTGTGACGCAGGCTGTGGCGCTGATCCTGTCTGTCCTCATCATTGGCCAGCAAGGCTGGACCGGCGGCGTCAATGGCATCACGGATCTGAAGACGCTGCTGGGCTGGGATATCCGCACGGACAGCGCCCGGCTGACGCTGTACTTCATCAGCGGCGTGCTGTTGTTTGCCTGCATCCTGTTTGGCCGCTACCTGCTCTCGTCCAAACTGGGCAAGCTCTTGATGGCCATGCGCGACAAGGAAGAACGCGTGCGCTTCTCGGGCTATGACGTCGCCAGCTTCAAGGTCTTTGTCTTCTGCGTGGCGGCCGTGTTCTCGGCCATAGGCGGGGCCATGTTCACCCTGCAGGTCGGTTTCATGTCGCCTTCCTTCGTGGGGATCGTGCCTTCCATTGAGATGGTCATCTTCGCCGCGGTCGGCGGCCGCCTGTCGCTGCTGGGGGCGGTCTACGGCACGCTGCTGGTCAACTTCGGCAAAAGCTATTTCTCCGAGAGTTTCCCGCAGCTATGGCTATTCCTGATGGGCGGCCTTTTCATTGCCGTCGTGATGGCCTTCCCCAATGGACTGGCCGGTCTGTATCACCAATACACCCAGAAGCGGCTGGCGCGCAAAGCATCGCGCCGGCAGGCGGATGGCGCCGCGGAGGCAGCATGAACCCATCAGCGTTCGCGTTGTACATCGAGGGCCTGACCGTCTCGTTCAACGGCTTCGTCGCCGTCAATGACCTCAATCTTTATGTCGATCAGGGAGAGCTGCGCGTGATCATCGGTCCCAATGGCGCCGGCAAGACCACGCTGCTGGATCTGATCTGCGGCCGCACCAAGGCCACCGCCGGCTCCATCCGCTTCAAGGACACGGAGCTGACCGGCCTGGCCGAATATGAAATCGTGCGCGCCGGCGTGGGCCGCAAGTTCCAGACCCCTTCCATCTACGAAACCCTTTCCGTGCGCGAGAACCTGGAGGTGTCGTTCCCGGCCGGCCGCAGCGTGCTGGGCGCGTTGACCTTCAGGCGCAGTCCGGCCGTGCTTGAGCGGGTCGAGCAGGTGGCGGAGGAGATTTTTCTGGCCGACCAGCTCGACCGCTCGGCTGAGTTGCTCTCGCACGGTCAGAAGCAATGGCTGGAAATCGGCATGCTGCTGATGCAGGAGCCCGAGCTGATGATGCTGGACGAACCGGTGGCCGGCATGAGCGTGTCCGAGCGCGAGCGCACCGCCGAACTGCTCAATCGAATCAGCCGCAACCGATCGCTCATCGTGATCGAGCATGACATGGAGTTCGTCAAGAACATCGCGCACAAGGTCACGGTGCTGCATCAAGGCCAGGTGCTGGCCGAGGGCAGCATGGAAAAGGTGCAGTCCGATCCACGCGTCATTGAAGTCTATCTCGGCCATTGAGGCCAGGAGGCAATATGTTCAATATCGCTGGCCTGGTTTCAGGCTATGGCCAAAGCAAAGTCATCCACGGCGTCGACCTTGCCGTGGCTTCCGGTGAAATCGTCGCCGTGATGGGCCGAAACGGCATGGGCAAGACCACGCTGTTCAAGACCATGATGGGCATGCTGCCCACCCTGCATGGCTCGATCTCGCTGGACGGTAAGGCGCTGGAGCGCCTGGAGAGCCACCAGCGCGTGCGCAGCGGGGTGGCTTACGTGCCGCAGGGCCGCATGATCTTTCCGACGTTGACCGTCGAGGAAAACATCCGCACCGGGATGCGCGGGCGGGCACTGCGCAACACCATACCGGAAGACATCTACGCCCTGTTTCCGGTGTTGCACGACATGCGTGCCCGGCGTGGCGGCGACCTGTCGGGCGGGCAGCAGCAGCAGCTTGCCATCGCCCGCGCTTTGGTCACGAACCCGCGTGTGCTGCTGCTGGACGAGCCCACCGAGGGCATACAGCCGTCCATCATCAAGGACATCGCCCGCAGCCTGCTGGAAATCCGCAAACTGCGCAATCTGGCCATTGTGGTGTCCGAACAAGTATTGAGTTTCACCATGCAGATCGCCGATCGGCTCATCGTGATCGACAAGGGGCGCTTCGTGCACGAAGACCCGCGCGAGCGCGTTGACGAGAAGACGATCAGCAAATACCTGTCTGTCTGAAGCCGTTTTCCACTCAAAGGAGCATGACATGCCTGAAACCCTGATCAAGGTCGACCTGGCCCAATCCCCCTACGAAAACGAAGGCGTGCACAATCGCTGGCATCCGGATATCCCCATGGCGACGTGGGTCAGGCCAGGCGATGATTTCGTGCTGGAAACCTACGACTGGACCGGCGGGGCGATCAAGAATGATGACGATGCCTCCGATGTGCGCGACGTGGACCTGTCCACGGTGCACTTCCTGTCCGGCCCGGTCGGCGTCGAAGGCGCCGAGCCCGGCGACTTGCTGGTGGTGGACTTGCTGGATATCGGCGCCAAGCAGGAAAGCCTGTGGGGCTTCAACGGCTTTTTCAGCAAGAACAATGGCGGCGGTTTTCTGACCGAACACTTCCCCTCCGCGCAGAAATCGATCTGGGATTTCGAAGGCATGTTCACGACCTCGCGCCATATCCCTGGTGTGCGCTTCGCTGGCCTGATCCACCCGGGCTTGATCGGTTGCCTGCCGGACCAGGCACTTCTGGATAAGTGGAATGAGCGTGAACAGAAGCTGATAGACAGCGATCCGGAGCGCGTTCCGCCCCTGGCCAATCCGCCGGCGCCCAAGACGGCGCACATGGGCAAGCTCAAGGGCGCCGAGCGGGATCGCGCCGCCGCCACCGGCGCACGTACCGTGCCGCCGCGCGAGCACGGCGGCAACTGCGACATCAAGGATCTGTCGCGCGGTTCCCGGGTGTTCTTCCCGGTCTACGTCAAAGGCGGCGGTCTGTCGGTCGGTGACCTGCACTTCTCGCAGGGCGATGGCGAGATCACCTTCTGCGGCGCCATCGAAATGGCGGGTTGGGTCCATATGCGGGTGTCGCTCATCAAGGGCGGCATGGCCAAGTACGGCATTCGCAATCCCATCTTCAAGCCCAGCCCCATCACGCCCAACTACAAGGACTACCTGATCTTCGAAGGCATTTCGGTCGATGAAGGCGGCAAGCAGCATTATCTGGACGTGCACATTGCCTATCGCCAGGCTTGCCTGAACGCGATCGAATACCTGAAGAAGTTTGGCTATTCGGGCGCGCAGGCGTACTCGATCCTGGGTACGGCCCCCGTGCAGGGCCACATCAGCGGCGTGGTGGACATTCCCAATGCCTGCGCGACGTTGTGGCTGCCGACCGAGATCTTCGACATCGACATCCAGCCCAATGCGCTGGGCGACGTGCCGCAGATCAAGCGTGGCATGGACATGCCCATCGCCAAAGACCTTTGAGGAGCCCCGCATGCCGCTCTATGACTATCGCTGCCAGGACTGCGGCGAGTTCTCTGTGCTGAGGCCTTTGTCGCAATGGCGTGACCTTGCGTCCTGCCCCGAATGCGGTGTCGCCTGCGAGCGTTGTGTCAGCGGGGCGCCAGCAGTCTCGGCGCTGTCGTCAGCAATGAACCGCGCCCGCGCCGTCAACGAACGCGCGGCCCACGAACCCCGCAGCACCCGTGCGGGCCACGGCATGGGGTGCGGTTGTTGCTCAGGCGCGAATGCCGCGGGCCGAACGCGCCAGACCGCTGACGGCGGAAAAACCTTCGCTGGCGCGCGGCCATGGATGATCAGTCACTGAAGGTGGGCATGCCCTGGGCGGGGCAAAGCCCCGCCCTCAAAGCGTAGCCATCTTTCCCGGCAACCACAGCGCCAGTTGCGGCACTGCCAGCAACAGCACGATCATCAGCAACAGCATCGCCAGGAACGGCAGCACGCCCACCACCACATCCATGAATTTGCCCTGCCCGCGCACGCTGTGCACGACGAACAGATTCATGCCGAACGGCGGCGTGAGCTGGCCCATTTCGCACAGCACGATCAGCAGCACGCCGAACCACACCGGGTCGTAGCCCAGCGCCATGACGATGGGCACGGTGAGCGGCGCGGTGGTGACCAGCATGGCAAGCGTGTCCATGAAGCAGCCGAGCAGGATGTAGAACAGGATGATGGCCAGCATCATGCCCAGCGGCGGCAGGTCCAGGCTGGTCACGGCATTGACCAGCAAGGTGGTCAGGCCGATTGAGGACAGCACGAAGTTCAGGAAGAACGCGGCCAGCGTGATCAGGATGATCATGCCGGTGGTGCGCAGTGTGGCTTCGAATGCGCGGCCCAGCATTTCCCACGTCAGCACGCGCTTGTAGGCGCACAGCAGGGTGGCGGCCACCACGCCGAGCGCGGCCGACTCGCTGGCGGTGGCGATGCCGCCGTAGATCACGCCAATCACCAGCGCGAAGATCGCGAGCGGCGGCACCAGGTGCGGCAGGGCGGCGATGCGTTCGGCCCAGCTCACCGTGGGGCGTTTGCCGGCGAGGCCCGGACGCCACAGGCACAGGCCCACGATCAGTGCGATGAAGAGCGCGGTGAGCAGGATGCCGGGCAGTGTGGCGGCCAGGTAGAGCTTGGGCACCGATACGTTGGCGATCAGCGCGTACACGATCATGTTGATCGACGGCGGGATCAGGATGCCGAGCGTGCCCCCGGCCGCGATCGAGCCCAGGAACAGCGGCGCGTTGTAGCCCGACTTGCGCTGTTCGGGCAGCGCCAGCGTAGCGATGGTGGCGGCGGTGGCGACGCTTGAGCCGCTGGTGGCCGAGAACAGGGCCGAGGCGCCGATGTTGGCGTTCATCAGTCCGCCCGGCAGCCACGACACCCACTTGGACACGGCGCCGTACATGCGGCCGGCCACGCCGGAATGCACCAGCAACTCGCCCATCAGGACATAAAGCGGAATCGCCACCAGCAGGAATTCGGCGCTGGTGCCCCAGGCCAGTTCACCGATGGCGTTGGTCAGTTTCAGCGGGGAATAGACGCCGGCCAGGCTCATGCCCAGGAGGCCCACGGTGGCGGCCGCGGTCACGCTCAGCGCCAGGAGGCCGAGCAGCATGGAAATCGTCATTATCAGCATGGCTCACTCCTGGGGTTGCGTGCGCGCGGGTACGGGTGCGTCGGCGGTTTCTTCTTCGATGCCCTCTTCCACCGAGTGGATGCCGATCAGCGCATTGACCGCCTGCCAGCGGCCGCGCATCACGCGGCCCAGCGCGCTGGCGCCGAGCACCACGATGGTGAGCAGGAAGAACGCGTAGCCGGCGAACCAGAGCGATTGCGGGATCCATTGCGGCACCTGCAGCGGCGTGTTGGACACCGACTGGAAGGCGATGGAGTCGGCCAGCACGAACCATGCGTGCCACGTCAGCGTGCCCACGAACAGGCCCAGGCAAGCCAGCGCGAACAGGTCGAGCACGACGCGCGTCTTGGCGGGAAGATGCGTGTAGACCACGTCGACCCGGATGTGCGAGCGGCGTAGCAAGGTGATGGGAAAGGCCCAGGCGCTGGCCACCGCCAGCGTGTAGCCGGCCAGCTCGTCGGCGCCGCCGAGCGAGACGCCCGCGACCTTGCGTGCGATCAGGTCGGCCACGATGAGCCAGGACACCAGCAGCAGCCCGAGGCCGCCTAGCCATGCGCCTATGCGGGACACGCGCTCGATGAGGCGTAACGAAGCATGCGTTTCTGTCGTCATGAGAGTTCCTTGAAGTTCAGCGCAGCGTCACGCCCAGGGCCTGGCCCACGGACGCGCTCCAGTTGGCGGCGCATTCCTCGCCGCAGCGCCGCGCCCAGCGGCTCGCCATCTCGGTGGCCACCTCGCGCAATGTGTCGCGCTCGGCTTCGGAGGGCGCGGTGGCTTGCATGTCGGCCTGCGTGTGGATGCGGCATTCGCCCTGTCCGGTGTTGCAGGCGAGCGCATAGTCGCCCTCGCGGCCGGTCTCGTCCCACAGGCGCTCTTCCAGCACCTGCGCCTCCTTGAGCATGAACTGCTGCACGGCGGGATCCAGCTTCTGCCAGCGGCGTTCGGCGATGGCGTAGAAGCCGATAGACCAGTCGATGGGGAGCAGATACAGATTCTTGGCGACGTCGTACCACTTCGCGGCGTTGCCCGAGCCGATGCCGGTCACCGCGCAATCGACCACACCGGTCTGCAGCGCGGGAATGACCTCGGCAAACGGTATGGTCACCGGCGAGGCGCCCAACGCGCGCACGTATTCGGCCATGTTGCTGCCGCGGGTGCGCACCTTGCGTCCCTTCAGATCGGCTAGGGTCTTTACCGGCGCGCGGCAGAAAAACACCTGCGCGGTGTACGGCACGGTGGCCAGCAGCCGCACGCCGTGGCGCTTGAGCATGCGCTGTTCCAGCACCGGCCGGTAGGCCGCCACCATCTTGCGCGCCGTGGCGTAGTCGGTCGCCATGCCGGGCAGGTCCACCCCCTCGAAGGTGGGGTCGTCGCCGCTGACGAAGGCGAACACGCCCATGCCGACGTCGAGCGCGCCGGCGCGCATGAGGCGCACGATCTCGGGGCCTTTCAGGCCGCTCTCGGACAGGCCGATCAGTTCGGCTGTGACCTGGCCGCCGGAGGCCTCGGGTAGCGTCTTTTCCCAGAACGGCTTTTCAACCGCGCCGAAGGTGTAGTTGTGGCTGCCGCCGCCGACGACCGCAAAGTGGGTCTCGGGCAAGGCAGCGGTCTGGGCGCGGGCGGATCCGGCCGCGGCGAACGAGGTTGCGACGGCCGCCAGCAGCGCCGCCAGAATGCTTCGTTTCATGTTTTCCCCCTGTTTGTGTATGGGCGCGCGCCGCGCGCGCCCTGCCACGGCATCGGGTTATGCCGCGGTCGCCGGTGCGCGGGTGTCGGCGCGCACGCGATGCCAATCGGAATGACGCTGGAACACCTCGGCCAAGAACAGCGCCAGCCGGTCTTCGCCGCCCGGGCAGAGAATCTGCAGGCCGGTGGGCAGATCCGCGTCGTCGCGGCCGTTGGGCACCGATACGCCGCACATCTGCAACAGATTGCCGATGCGTGTGTAGTGCACCGGCGCGTTGCCGTGATCGACCTCGTCGAGCGGCAGCGCGGTGGTAAGCGTGGTGGGCGTGAGCAGCCCCGCCACGCCCTGCAGCCGCGCTTCCATCGCCGCCTGCAGACGGTCGCGCTCGCGCAGCGCAGCGAGGTAACGCAGCGCCGGCACGCCGAGGGCAGCAAGCAGGCGCGGCCGCACTGAGTCGTCGACGGGAAGGTCGAGGTCGGTCATCTCGCGCTCGAACGAGGCCACGCCTTCGGTCATCATGATGTCGCCCGTCACGGCCTTGAACTCGGACAGCGTGGCGGGCGGCGTGATTTCCACGATCTGCGCGCCAAGGCTCTGATACAGCGCGATGGATTCTTCATAGGCGCGTCGCACGGCGGGCGTGACGTCGGTCAGGAAGGCCTCTGGCAGACGGCCGAGCGTGACGCCGGCGATGCCGAAGCGCGACGCGTCGAGGGGCTCGCGCCACTCGCCCGGTGCGGCCGGCGTCAGCGCGTCGAACACCACGCGCGCGTCCGCGGCGCTGTGCGCGAAAATGCCGACGCTGTCGAGGGTCTGGCTCAGCGTGACCACGCCGCGTGCGGAAATGCGGCCCACGGTCGGCTTGAAGCCTGTGATGCCGCAGTAGCTGGCGGGCACGCGCACCGAGCCTCCGGTGTCGGTGCCAATGGCGGCCGGAGCCAGGCGTCCGGCCACCGCGACGGCCGAGCCACTGCTCGATCCGCCGGGAATGCGGTGCACGCGGTCATCCCAGGGATTGCGGGGCGTGCCCATGTGCTGATTCGGACCCCACGCGCCCATGGCGAACTGCACCATGTGGGTCTTGCCCAGGATGATGGCGCCGGCGCGCTGCAACTGCTGCACCAGGTCGGCCGTGCGCGAGGCGATGGTATTGGCGTGGATCGGCGAGCCGATGGTGGTCGGATGGCCTGCGATGTCGATCAGGTCCTTCAGCGCGATCGGCACGCCGTGCAGCGGGCCGAGCCAGATGCCCTGGTCCAATTGCAGGTCGGCTGCGCGCGCGGCGGCCAGCGCCTCGTCGGCGAACACGGCCACATAGGCGTGCAGCCAGCCGTCGAGCGCGGCGATGCGTGCAAGGTAGTCGCTCACCAGCGCTTCGGATCGCAGCTCGCGGCGGCGCAGGCGCTGTGCGAGGTCGGTGACGTCGAGGTCGATGCTCATGTGTTTGCTCCTTGGGCCGCTGCGATGGCGCGTTCAATCAGCGCGCGCGAGCCCACGATGTCGGGGAATTTCTCGCCGGCGCGCAGGCGCGCCAGGGTGGTCTGTTCCTGAGTCTGAAAGTCGATGGCTTGCTGTGCGGCGGCGCGCACCGCTGCGCGATCAAGCACCAGCACGCCGTTCTCGTCGGCCAGCACGGCCGCGCCAGGCCATACCGACACGCCGCCGCAATGAATCGTGCCGCAGAACTCGCCCTCGTGACCCAAGAGGCGCGTGGTGATGGGAGAAGGTCCGCGCGACCACACCGGCATGCCGTGCTGGCGCAATTCGCCCAGGTCGGTCACCAGGCCGTCCACGATGATGCCGGCCACGCCGGCCTGCTTGGCGGCGTAGGCCATCGCGCCGCCAAAGGCCGCCGTCACGGCCTCGCCGGCCCGGTCGATCACCAGCACGTCGCCGGGGCGCACGCAGGCCATCGCATGGTGCAGAATGCCGCCATCGTTGCCGGGCATGCGCACCGTCACGGCCGGCCCGGCGATGCGCACGTCCTGCTGATGCGCACGGATGTCGCCACGCATGAAACCGGTGGTCTGGAAGTGGCCGATGGTGGCCGGCTCCGCCTTCAGCAGCAGTGCCAGATCCTCGGGCGGCAACGGCGCGGGCATGGGATGAATCAGATACATCGTGTCGTCTTCACTACAATGAAAAAGGCTCGGAAGCCGGTGAAAAAAAGGTATCACGCGGGCTTTCCGGGCCAATAATCAAAGTTTCGGCGCAGTTTGAAAAAGAGTTCTTATCATGCGGATTACCCTAAGCCAGCTTGAGGCCTTTTACTGGACCGCCAAGCTGGGCAGCATCCACGCGGCCGCGCGCCATCTGCACGTGACGCAGCCGGCCGTCTCGGCACGCCTCCGCGAACTCGAAGGCGCGCTCGAGGTGCAGCTCTTTGATCGCTCGCGCCAGCGGGTGACGCTGACCGACGTGGGCCAATCGGCGCTGCGCCACGCCGAGAGCGCGCTGCACAGCACGCGCCAGCTCGAACATTTTGGCAAGGACCGCAGCCTGGGCGGCAAGCTGCGGCTGGGCGCGGACGAGTGCTCGGCCAATGTGGGCCTGACCGCCGTGATCGCGCAGCTCAAGGAACACTATCCCTCGCTCGCGCTGGAGATGACGGTGGACGTGGGATCGGTGCTCAACAGCAAGCTCAACGCGGGCGAGCTGGACATGGCGCTGCTGACGAATCCGGCCACTGGCGACACCATTACCGACGTGTTCATCGGCTGGATGACGTTTCACTGGGTGGCCTCGCCCACGCTGCACATCACGGCCGATCCGTTTCGCGCCGAGCATGCGCGCGGCCATCACATCGCCACGCACTCGCCGCCTTCCACGCTGTACACCGTGGTTGAAAATTGGCTGGCCTCGGGCGGCGTCGATATGTCGGGGCCGAGCACCACCAATTCGCTGGCGCTGATCTCGCGCCTGATCGCGGCTGGCCACGCCATCGGCATCCTGCCGGTGCCGTTGCTGCAGGACATGCTCACGATGGGCGTGTTGCGCGCCCTGCCCGCGGATCCGCCGATCCCGCCGGCACGCTTCTATATCTCGTATCTCACCGCGTCGCACGGCGCGCATATCGATTCCATCGTGGACATCACGCGCGACACGCTCACGCGGCTTAACTTCCTGGCGCCGATCGACGCCGCGCCGGGGCACGCCGGCAGGGAATGACAACGGGGCCGCGCAAGCGGCCCCGATCTGGCGTCAGGTCTTCGCACGCGGCTCGGCTAGCCCGGACCGTGTGGCGTCAGATATCAATCGATACGTGCGCCCGACACCCGTACTACCTCGCCCCACTTCTCTACTTCGGCATCCACCAGCGTCACGAATTGCTTGCGATCCGTGAGTTGCGGAATCACCAGACCCACGGCGCCAAGCTTTTCCTGAATGGCGGGCGACTGCATGGCGGTGCGGGTGGCCTCGAACAGTTGCTGGAACACCGGCGCCGGCACGCCGGCCGGGGCGGACAGGCCAAACCAGTATTCGGAGGAAAAGCCCGGATAGCCGGTTTCGGCCACCGTGGGCGTGTCGGGATAGGTGGGATTGCGCTTGGCGCTGCCGATGGCAAGCGCGCGCAGCTTTCCGGCGCGCACGTGCGGCAGCGCCGTGTCCTGATTGACGAACAGCACGTCGACGCGGCCCGCGAGCACGTCGTTGATGGCGGCCGAGCCTCCGTTGTACGGCACATGCATGATGTCGAGCTTGGCGCGCTGCTTAAGCATTTCCATGCCTAGATGGCCGGTGGTGCCGTTGCCCGATGAGGCGTAGGAGTACTTGCCGGGCTCCTTGTGCACCAGTGCCACGAACTCGGCCAGCGTCTTGGCCGGAAAGCCGGGCGCGGTCACAAGTACGTCCGCGCCGAAGGCGAGGATCGCGATCTGGTCGAGCTGATCGAGCTTGTAGGGCAGCTTGCTGTAAAGGCCCTGGTTGGTGGCGATGCCCACGCCCGACACCAGCAGCGTGTGACCGTCGGGCCGCGCCTGGGTCACATAGGCGGTTCCGATGTTGCTGTTGGCGCCGCCCTTGTTCTCAACCACGATGGTGGTCTTGAGCGCCTTGCCCATCTCGGAGGCGAGCAGGCGCCCGATGAAGTCGGTGCCGCCGCCAGCGGGGAAAGGCACGACCAGGCTGATGGGCTTGTCACCCGGGAAGTCCGCGGCCTGAGCGGGCGCGGCGGCTCCGGTCAGGACCATGCCGGCGATCAGCGCTGGCGCCAACAACTTCAGAAACGTGCTGCGAACGGACGATGCCATCCCTGCCTTGCGGCCTGCTTTTCCCACGGCGTGCATGGTGTGATTCCCTTGAGTGTTATGAATCGATCTTCGAAACGCAGGGAAAAATTAGCACGCGGGTTTGGGCGGCAAGTAATCACAATTGGCCGCTGATTTGAGAGATTTTTCTTATTACGGGTAATCCCGGCGTGGGTTGGCGGGTTGGCTTGGGATCCATGGTCGCCCGGCGCAAAAAAGGGGTTCGCTCAACAATGAGCGAACCCCTTTTTCATTGTGCGCAGCGACGCTATCCCGCCGCGCCGCTTGCTGCCTGCATCATCAACGCGCCAGTTCGCGGCGGATAATCTCCGCACCCGCGCTCAGCGCGTTCAGCTTGCCCTTGGCCACCGCACGCGGCAGCGGCGCCATGCCGCAGTTGGTGCACGGATACAGCTTGTCGGCATCCACGAACTTGAGCGCCGTGCGCAGCGTGTTGGCGACTTCCTCCGGCGTTTCGACGGTGTGGTTGGCCACGTCGATGGCGCCGACCATGACCTTCTTGCCGCGAATCAGTTCGATCAGGTCGATGGGCACGTGCGAGTTATGGCATTCCAGCGAGACGATGTCGATGCTGGACTTCTGCAGCTTGGGGAACGATTCCTCGTACTGGCGCCATTCCGAACCCAGCGTCTTCTTCCAGTCGGTGTTGGCCTTGATGCCGTAGCCGTAGCAGATGTGCACGGCGGTTTCGCACTTGAGGCCTTCGATGGCGCGTTCCAGCGTCGCGACGCCCCAGTCGTTCACTTCGTCGAAGAAGACGTTGAAGGCGGGCTCGTCGAACTGGATGATGTCGACGCCGGCGGCTTCGAGTTCGCGCGCTTCCTGATTCAGGATCTTGGCGAATTCCCAGGCCAGCTTTTCGCGGCTCTTGTAGTGGGCGTCGTACAGCGTGTCGATCATGGTCATGGGACCGGGCAACGCCCATTTGATCGGCTGCTTGGTCTGCTGGCGCAGGAACTTGGCGTCTTCGACGAAGACGGGCTTCTGGCGGCTGACGGCGCCGACGACGGTGGGCACGCTGGCGTCATAGCGGTCGCGGATGCGGACGGTTTCGCGCTTTTCGAAATCAACGCCGTCCAGATGCTCGATGAACGTGGTGACGAAGTGCTGACGCGTTTGTTCGCCATCGCTGACGATATCGATGCCCGCCAGTTCCTGTTCTTTCAGGGCCAGGATCAAGGCGTCCTGCTTACCCTCGATCAGTTGTTCGTCTTGCAGGCTCCAGGGCGACCAGAGCTTTTCGGGCTGGGCGAGCCAGGAGGGTTTGGGCAGGCTGCCGGCGGTCGAGGTGGGCAAAAGTTTTTTCATTGCGGGGTGTCCGTCTGTGTTCGGTTTATGGGTGGGAGTGGCTGGCGGCCCATTGATCGAGCACGTGCTTGTACGGCTTGATGAAGTGCGCCTCGGCAAATTTGCCTTGCTTGACGGCGAGCTGGCTGCGTTCGACGCGGTCGTAGACGATCTGCGTCAGCGAGTAGTCCTGGTTCTTCAGGCTCGGTTGATAGCGCTTACCGGCCGCGGAGTTGGCGTTGTAGATTTCAGGCCGGTAGATGCGCTGGAACGCTTCCATCGTGCTGATGGTGCCGATGAGCTCCAGATTGGTGTAGGCGCCCAGCAGGTCGTCCTGGAAATAGAACGCCAACGGCGCAACGCTGTTCGGCGGCATGAAGTAGCGCACCTGCAGTCCCATCTTCTCGAAGTACTGGTCGGTCGGGGAGAACTCGCTTTGCTGATACTCCACGCCCAGGATCGGGTGGTGGTTGTCGGTGCGGTGATAGGTTTTGCTGCTGGAGACGCTGATGCAGATGACCGGCGGCTTCTCGAAGTTCGCCTTGTAGGCCTCGGATTCAACGAAGTGCTTGAACAGCTTTCCGTGCAGGTCGCCGAAATCGGCCGGCGTGCTGAACGTGGATTTGTTGTCGTTGTATTCGGGCAGCAACACGCTGAAGTCGTAGTCACGCACGTAGGACGAGAAGTTGTTGCCGACGATGCCGTCGATGCGGTTGCCGGTCTTCTTGTCGACGATGTTGGTCTTCAACACTTCGATCAGCGGAAACGCATTGGCATTGCCGTTTGCGCCCAGCGTCATCTCGGCGGTGATGATGTCGAGCTCGACGGCGTAACGATCGCCCGTGGGGTTGTCCCAATGCGCCAGGTCGTTGAAACGGCTGTCGATCATCTTCAGCGTGTTGCGCAGATTCTGCTCGCGGCTTTCGCCTCGGGCCAGGTTGGCGAAGTTGGTCGTGATGCGCGTGCTGTCCGACGGCTGATAGTTTTCATCAAAGCGAAGGCTCTTGATGCTGAAGGTGAAGTCTTTGTTCATGATGGTCGGATGCGAAAGTGCTGCGATAAACGGGGATTTCAGGCCGCGATGGCTTCTGCGGCCGCGGCGGCTCGCATCTGACGGGTCAGTTCGACCAGCGGCAGTGCGCGTTGGACGGCCAGTCCGGCACGCTCGATCAGCGCGTCGTTCTTAAGCCGGTAGTCGACGAAGTCCTCGTCGGTGGCGTAGATGCCCAGCGGCAAGGTGCGCGCCTGGAAGAAGCTGAACAATGGCCGCAACTGGTGGTCGATGACCAGCGCGTGGCGCTGGCTGCCGCCGGTGGCGGCCAAGAGGACGGGCTTGTCGATCAAGGCGTCCTGATGGATGAAGTCGAAGAAGTGCTTGAACAGGCCGGTGTAGGAGCCGCGGTAGACGGGCGTTGCCACCACCAGAACATCGGCTTGCTCGACCGCTGCCAACTCGCGCTCGACCGTGTCGGGCAAGTTCGATCGCCACGTCGCGCCGGCAAGCTGCGGGGCGATCCGGCCCATCTCGACCAAGCGGGGTTCGCAGGGGATTTCGTTGGCGATCAGCGCCAGCAGTTCCTCTGCCAGGGCGGTGGTCCTGGAGGGGCGTTGCATGCCGCCGGAAACGGCGACCAGGCGAAGGGGGTGTGTCATCTTTGCTTCCATGGAGCCAATCGGCACGGAGGGAGTCGACTTGCCATGGAACATGCGTGTTGATCAGGTCAACGTGCGGAACACAGCGGCAAACAAGAACGCAATGCTAAATATCAATATCCATGACGTAAAATGGTTTTATTTCACAAATCCATGAATCTAGATCATAAGAATGCTTGAACGTATCCATCTGAGCATCGTCCAGCAGGTCGAAAAACAAGGTTCCCTGACGGCTGCGGCGGGCGTGCTGAACCTGACCCAGTCGGCCTTGAGCCACAGCATGAAGAAGCTGGAGGTGCAGCTTGGCACCGATATCTGGCTGCGCGAAGGAAGACGTTTGCGCCTGACGCAGGCCGGCCAATATCTGCTGGCGGTGGCGAATCGGGTGCTGCCGCAACTGGACCTGGCCGAAGAGCGGCTGGGGCAGTTTGCCCAGGGCGAACGCGGCGCGCTGCGCATCGGCATGGAATGCCACCCGTGTTATCAGTGGCTGCTGAAGGTGGTGGCGCCGTATCTGGCTGCGTGGCCGGACGTGGATGTGGACGTCAAACAGAAGTTCCAGTTCGGCGGCATCGGCGCGCTCTTCGGCTACGAGATCGACATGCTGGTCACGCCCGACCCGCTGTTCAAGCCGGGCTTGAAGTTCGAACCGGTGTTCGACTACGAGCAGGTGCTGGTCGTGGCCAAGGGGCATCCGCTGGCGTCAGTCGCGTATGTGAAGCCAGAGCAGCTGACGCAGGAAGTGCTCATCAGCTATCCCGTCGATATCGAGCGGTTGGACATCTACAACCAGTTCCTCTTGAAGGCCGGCGTCACGCCCAAGCGGCACAAGGCGATCGAGACCACCGACATCATGCTGCAGATGGTGGCCAGCGGCCGCGGCGTGGCCGCGCTGCCGCGTTGGCTGGTCGAGGAGTACGCGGTCAAGATGGATCTGGTGCCGGTGCGGCTTGGCCCGCGCGGAATTGCCAAGCAGATTTTTCTGGGGTCGCGTGAGGCCGATGACGCCCTTGATTACCAGCGTGCGTTCATCGAGATGGCGCGTCAGCCAGCGGCTGCGACTGCGGCGAACGCTACGAAGCGGGACATCTAACGGGGACGCATAAGCGCTATGCTTGGCATCCCTTCATCTCCCCAAGGAGTCTGTCCCGATGCCGTCACTCAAGCACGGTTGCCTGGAACCGCGTGCAGACCCACACCACGGACGAGAAGGTGTTCGTGCAGACCGGTGTTGAATACGTCGGGCAGAGGACCACCTCGGTCACCATCGGCGGTCAGGGCGTCAGCGGCCAGATGCCGGTCAGCAGTGAACCGGTCTATCGCAAGGTGGGCTACACGGAAAATCGCACGGTGATCGATTACTTCTGCAACATCACGCTGTTCACCGACAAGAACGACATCATCGAGCACGCCAACGTGATCGACTGCAACAAGAAGAAGTGATCAGTCAGGCTGCGGATCCTCGGCGCCTGACATGTACCGCATGCACAGCTCGCTGAGCCGCAGCAACGCCGGGGGCAAGGTCTTGCCCTCGAGCGTCACGAAGACGAACTGCGACGACAGCTCCAGCGCCGGACGCACGTCGACATGCACGAGTTCACCGCGCGCGATGGCCGGCTGCGCCACGCGCAGCACGCCAAAGAAGACGGTGTCGGTGGTGCGGACCAGGTCGACCAGCGCCTGGATGTCGTTCGACTGGTATTGGATCGCGTCGATGAAGTGCACCGGCGGACCGAAATACGCATTGAGCCGGTGCATGACCTCGTCGCTCATGGCGCGGCCGCTGGCTGCCACCGCGTAACGGCGCAGCGCGTCGAAATCCAGGCCGTTCTTGCCCGCCAGCGGATGGCCGGCGCGCACCACGAAGCCCAGCGGGGTGCGCGGAAAGAAGCGCAGGTGCAGGTCGGGGTCGGCGGGGATGTGATTGCGATGCACCACCAGGGCATCCACCGCGCCTTCGCGCAGTTCCTGGACCTGCATCTCGGGCGTGCCGCCGCTCAGCAGCAGCTTGATCGCGGGGTAGCGTTCCTTCATGTCGCGCAAGAGCGGCAGGGACAGGATTGCGGTGGGGGTGGGGCCCAGTCCCAGCCGCAGCGTGCCGCCCGCGTAGTCGGCCAGCAGGCTGGCGCTGCGGCGCAATTCGGCCAGCTCGACGCGGATTCTGCGTGCCCGCACGATGGCCAGCTCACCCAGCGCCGTCAGTGTTTTCCCTTTGTCGCGTTCCAGCAGGCGTCCGCCCAGCGTGTCTTCAAGCGCCTGGATGCTGCGGCTGAGCGCGGGCTGCGTCAGGTGCAATTTGGCCGCCGCGCGGCTGAAAGAGCGGGTTTCGACCAGGACGAGGAAGTGTTCGAGCTGTTGAAGATTCATCCGCGTCCCCTGGTTTTATTACGCGCCGATTATGGTTTGATGATGAATTATGCATTGGACGTAATGAAAAAGCGCTACCAGAATGCGGGTCTTCAACGTCCGATTTCATCTGGAGCACTGGCCATGGCCCGCGATTTGCCCTTTCCGCAGTCGAATTCCCGCGTCGTTCAACGGCTGATGGGCCTGGCTGCGGCCGGCTCGCTGGTCCTCGCTTTTGCCGCACCGGCCTCGGCCGCGGACTGGCCGGCGCGGCCGGTGTCGGTGGTGGTGCCGGTGGCGGCCGGCGGCGCGGCCGATGCGCTGGCGCGCGCCTGGGCCGCCTATGCCAGCAAGGAAATCGGCGGCACCGTGGTGGTGGAGAACAAGCCCGGCGCCAACGGCAGCATCGCCGCCGCGTTCGTGGCCAAGCAGCCGGCGGACGGCTATGCGCTGCTGTTTGGCAGCACGTCCAACATGTCGGTGAATCCGTTCACGTACTCGCAGTTGGCCTACAACCCGACGCGCGATTTCGATCCGATCACGAAGATCGCCGGCACCTCGCAGGTGCTGGTGGCCAATCCCGCCACCGGCATCCGGTCGGTGGACGACTTGGTGAAGAAGGCCAAGGCCAGCCCGGGCCACCTGAATTACGGCTCGGCGGGCATCGGCAACTCCACGCACCTGAACGTCGCGTTTCTGGCTGAGCACTTCAAGATCGAGATGTCGCACGTGCCCTACAAGGGCGCGGCGCCGGCCATGATGGACCTGATCGGCGGCCAGATCGACCTGACGGCGGACGCGCTGACCGGCGCGGTGCCGCAAGTCAAGACCGGCAAGGCGGTGCCGCTGGTGATCTTCGGCGCAGACCGCGTCGCGCAGTTGCCCGACGTGCCCACCATCGCGGAAGTTGGCGTGCAAGGCTTTCCGGGCGACGCCTGGTACGGCCTGATGGCGCCCAAGGGCACGCCGCCGGAAGTGGTGACGCGGCTTACCGAGGCCACGCGCAAGTTCTGGGCGGACCCGGCGGTTCGCAAGCAGATGGACGAGATCTACATGACGCCGCCCAAGGAACTTGGCGCGGCATCGGTGGCGCAATCGATGAAGACGGAGGCCGAGGTCTGGGGCCCCATCGTCAAGCGCCTCGGCATCCGCAACGACTGATCCGTGCCGGGCCTCGCGCCCGGTTTTTTCTTGAGGCATTCATGAACGCTATCCCCACCCCGCCGCTGGCCGAGGCCGTTGAACACCTGCCGCGCGGGGAAGACTTCCTGCTGTGGCCGCCCTGCCTGCAGTCGTATGGCTACCGCATCGTCGACCGCCTGTTCGCCACCCGCACCATCCATCGCGGCGCGACGCCCCGGCCCTTGCCGCGCGCGCCCGAGATCGACGTGCGCTATACGCAGGACGGCGAGACCCTCGGCGTGGGCGACCTGATGGACCGCAACAACGTGGCCGGCCTGATCGCGATCCACCGCGGCCACATCGTGCTGGAACGCTATGGGCTGGGCTTTCAGCCGCAGGAACGCTGGTCCACCATGTCGACCGTGAAATCCATGACGGCGATGCTGACCGGCGCGGCGCTGCACGACGGCGCCATCAAGAGCCTGGACGATCCCGTCACCGCCTATGTGCCGGCGCTGGCCGGCTGCGCCTACGACGCCGTCACGGTTCGGCATCTGCTGACCATGTCGTCGGGCATCGCGTGGGAAGAGAACTACACGGACAAGGCGTCCGACGTGAACCGATACAGCAAGTCGCTGGCCGACAAGGTGCCGGGCGGCGTGCTGTCGCTGCTGCGCGGGTGCCATCGCGCTCACGACGCCGGACGCTTCTGGCACTACAACACCGGCGACACCTACCTCTTGGGCGCCGTACTGAGCGCGGCGACAGGCGGCACGCTGGCCGATTACATGTCGCGCCGCATCTGGCAGCCTTGCGGGATGGAGTTCGACGGCTTCTACACGCTGGAATCCGAAGACGGCCAGGAGATCGGCGGCAGCCGCGCCGGCATGACGCTGCGCGACATCGGCCGCTTTGCGCAGTTCGTGCTCGACGATGGCGTGGTCAATGGCGAGCGCATCCTGCCCGAGGGCTGGGTGGCGCAATCCGGTACCCCCGCCTTCCAGATTCCGGCCGACCTGCACACCGCACAGCGCCAGGCGCTGGGGCTCACGGCCTACGGCTACAGCTGGTGGCTGCGCGAGGACGGCGCGATGATGGCGATGGGCCATTCCGGCCAACGCATCTTCATCGACACCCGCGCGCAACTGGCGGTGGTGCAGCTTGCCGCCTACCCCGAGCCGCGCTACCTGAGCGCCAACGAGCCCGACCGCGATGCGGGTCTGAACGCCTTCATCGTGGCGCTGCGCGAGGCCTCCGGGGCTGTCGCATGAGCCCGCGCCGCGCCATGATCTGCGCCGCGCAGCCCGAGGCCGCAGAGGCCGGGGCGCGCGTGCTGATGGATGGGGGCAACGCGGTGGACGCCGCGGTGGCGGCGGCCTTCACCCAATGCGTGGTGGATCCGATGATGGCGGGCATTGCGGGGTACGGCACGCTGCAGGTTGCGCTGCCCGGGCGCGGCGTGCATACCTGCGTCGATTTCTGCGCCCGCGCGCCGGCTGCGGCGCGGCCGGATATCTGGGCCCATCTGCCGCTGAACGAAACGCCCGACGGCTACGCCTTCGTGGTCCAGGGCAACGTCAACGAAGCGGGCTATCAATCGATCGGCACGCCGGGCACGCTGGCCGGCCTGGATCATGCGTTGACGCGCTACGGCACCTGGTCTTTTGCCGACGCGCTGGCGCCGGCCCTGCAGCACGCGCGCGACGGCGTGGTGGTGCGCCCGCACATGTACCAATACGGCGCGCTCGACCGTGCCCGCGGCGGCATGCTGGAGACGCGCGAGCGGCTTGCGCTGTCGGCCACCGGGCGCGCGGTGTACCTGGATGCCGACGGCAATTTCAAGCGCCCCGGCGAGCGCCTGCACAATCCCGATCTGACGGCGACGCTGGAACATCTGACGCGTGCAGGCGCGGCGGACTTTTATCGCGGCGAGATCGCCGGCCGCATCGCCGACGACATGCGCAAGCATGATGGCCTGCTGACGCTGGCCGATCTGAATGCGTACGCCGTGTCCGAGGCGGCGCCGATCTGGGGCGACTATCGCGGCTGGCAGGTGGCGGGGTTTCCACCGCCGGCGGGCGGCCTGACGCTGATTCAGGCGCTGCACGTGCTGGCGCAGTTCGATGTGGCTGCGCTGGGCCACAACAGCGCGGCGTATCTGGAATTGCTGGCCCAGACGCTCAAGTGGGTGACGATCGACAAGGACACCTTGATCGGTGACCCGGAGTTCGTGGAGGTGCCGGTGGCGCGGCTGCTGTCGCGCGAGCACGCGGGGGAGATTGCCGAGCGCATCCGGGCGCGCCTGCCTGCCGAACTCACCCGGCTGGCGCCCGGCATCGCTGCGGAGCCGCGCGACACCACGCAGGTCTGCGTGATCGACGCCGACGGCAACGCCGCCACGCTGACGCACAGCCTGGGCACGAGCTCGGGCATCATCACCGATGGCCTGGGCGTGCTGTACAACGGCCTGCTTAGCGGCTTTGACCCGCGGCCGGGCCGGGCGGCCTCGATCGGGCCAGGCAAGCGCCGCACCAGTTCGCAATGCCCGCTGCTGCTGTTTCGCGACGGCGAGGTGCAGGCCGCGCTGGGCGCGCCCGGCGGCACGGCCATTGCCTCGGCGCTGACGCAGACCGTGGTGAATCTGGTGGATTTCGGCATGAGCGCGTTCGAGGCAGTGGCCGCGCCACGCATCTCGGTGACCGGCAACGCGATCGACGTTTCCAACCGCATTCCGCGCTACGTGACCGGCGTGCTTGCGCAGGAAGGACACGCGATCAGCCGCGCTTATCAAAGCTATGCCTTCGCGGCGCCGCACGTGGTGTCGCGCATGACCGGCGTATTGCAGGGGGGCGCGGATCCGCAGCGCGATGGGGTGGCGTTGGGGGTGACCGCGCCGGCCGGCAAATAAGGGGGACAATTCTCAACGCTTAAAATCTCCGCTTTCGTACTTGGTGGCTGCCCTTCGCGGGTCGCGAGGCAAGACAAAACCGAAGCGAGTCCGCCCCGCCAGGAGTCATAGCGTTGAACATTCAAAAATCCGGCGCGCCCTCTGCGATTGTGTACATCGTGGACGATCACGCCGAGGTCAGCGACTCGCTGTTTCGCTTGCTGTCGTCCATCGGGATCTACGCCGAAACCTTCGATTCGATCAGCGCGTTTCAGGCGGCGGCGCGTCCGCAGGTGCCCTCCTGCCTGATCCTGGACCTTCAGTTGGCGGATGGCGATGGCCTGGCGTTGCAGGCGCGCATGCGCGAACTGGGGGATCACATTCCCATCGTGGTGGTCACAGGATTTGGCGACATTCGCCAGACGGTCAAGGCGATGAAGGCCGGCGCCATCGATTTTCTGGAAAAGCCCATTTCCGAGCAGCGTCTTCTTGATTCCGTGCACCGCGCGCTGGAGTCGGACGTCGCGCGCCGCGCCAAGGAGCAGGAGTTCGAGACGCTTCTGGAGCGTTATCGCTCGCTGACCGCGCGCGAGCAGCAGGTGATCGAGATGATCGCGTCCGGCTGCTTGAACAAGGAAGTCGCCGAGCAACTGGGCATCAGCGAAGTGACCGTCAAGGCGCACCGGGCAAGCGCCTACCGGAAGATGCAGGCGCGCAGCTTTGCCCAGCTGGTGCAGATGATCATGAAGGTCAATCCGCGCGTCGCCGCGCAAGCGTTGCAATCGCCGCCATCGCGCGGCGATGACGAGGCGGGCGACGGCGAATGACTCACGCCTGCGCGGGCAGCGAAAAGTAGAACACCGCGCCCGCCGGGCTATTGGGCCGCGCCCACATCTGGCCGTGATGCAACTGGATGATCTCGCGGCAGATGGCAAGACCCATTCCCAGGCCCTTGGTCTTGGTGGTGAAGAAAGGATCGAAGAGTTTCTTCACTGATGCGGCGTCGATGCCGCTGCCCGTATCCAGCACCTCGACAAGCACGTCGCCGTCTGACGCATGCCGGGTAACGACGGTCAGCTGCCGCGCGGACGGCTCGTGCTTCATGGCGTCGGCCGCGTTGACATACAGGTTGAGCAGGACCTGCTGGAGCTGGACGCGGTCTCCTTGGGTGTGCAGGGGCGCATCGGCCAGATCCAGGATGACTTCGATTTCGCTGACATTGAGCTCGCTGCGCAGCAGCGCCAGTGTTTCCTTCACGAGCCCGTTCATTTCGATCGGAGCAAAGGCCGCCGGCGCCTTCTTGATCAGCGCCCGCACCCCCGAAATGATCGAACCGGCGCGTTGGCCGCTGCGCACGATGCGGCGCAGCGACTCGGCGACTTCTTCGGTGTTGGGCGGCGTGCGCGCAATCCAGTTCAGTGCGGCCTGCGCTTCGGTCAAAACCGCCGACACCGGCTGGCTGACATCGTGCGCGATGGACGCCGTCATCGAACTGACGGTGGTCATGCGGGTGACGTGGGCGAGATCCGATTGAATCTGCTGCATCTTGGCGTCCGCCGCCTTGCGTTCGGACAGGTCCAGGACAAACGACACGCCCTCGTTGTCGTCCGCCGCGAACCGCGCGGAGCCCAGCAGCACGGGCACGCGACGGCCGTCCTTGCGGATCAGTTCGGTCTCGACCGGCTCGGCGGTCTCGCGCAGCAACAGTTCATCCAGCGTCACCGCGCCGCTGCGTGACACCAGCGCTGTCCACCGCAACCGGCCGGCGCTGACGTCCTCGCGGCCGTAACCGGTCATGGACAGGAACAGGTCATTGGCCTCCAGCACTTGTCCGTCGGTGCGCCAGAACCAGATGCCGATGATGTTCGCTTCGACCAGACGCTGTATCCGGGCCTCACGCTGCGCCAGATCGCGGTACAGACGCGCGCGTTCGATCGCAATGGCGGCCTGCGACGCCAGCAGGCGCAGCACGGCGGTGCGGTGCGGCGCAAACACGCCGCGCGCCAAGGTGTTTTCCAGGTACAGCACGCCGATGGATTTGGACTGCGTCGTCAACGACAGGCACAACACCGACGGCAGCCGCGCGGCGCGCACATAAGGGTCGCCGGTGAAGGCGCCCGTCACCCACGCGTCGTCGAGCACGATGGTTTCGCCGGTCCGCCAGCCGTAGTTCACGATCTGCTGCGGCAGCCCCGCTTCGTCCAGCGATTGCGGGCGCTGGCTGATCGCGACGGAATCGCCGGAGGTGGTTGCGATGGCGCGGACATACAGATCGCCGCCGCTTTGCAGGACCAGCACGCCGCGCGTGGCGCCCGCTTGTTCCAGCGCGATCTTCATCAGCATGTCGAGCAGCGTCTGCAGATCCAGCGCACTGGCCAGCGCGCGGGAGATGTCGATGACGGTGGCCAGATCCAGGCTTTCCACGGGGGTTTCGATGGTGGAGCCTTGCGTGGCGCCGCGGCGGTCCACGAACAGCGTGGGGTACAAGGCGTCGATCTGCCGCACCTTGCCAGACGCGCCCCAGTGCTGATAGCACGCGCGCGCATGCTGCAGATAGGTGTGCGCAATGCGTTGCTGGCCGCGGCCCTCATAAAAGCGCGCGGCGCACTCATTGGCCAGGCCCTCGACATGCACGAGGCCGTGATCGCTGGCGCAATGGATGGCGTCGTCGTAGCGTTGCATCGCTTCCAGGACATCGCCGTGCAGCCGCGCGACTTCGGCGTCGATCAGCATCTGCTGGCTCTGGAAGTTGGACGGGCTGGACGCGGCCCACGGACGCAGCTTCTCCAGATGGGCCTCTACGGCGGCCAGCGCCGCGGCGCGTTCCGACGGACACTTTGGCACGGGACACCAGGCGCGCGCCAACGCGGAGTAGAAGTGGAATTCCATCTCCTCGACGAACGCGAGCGACGTCCAGACGAACGCCGAGGCGTCCTGGCTGGCGCGCACGGCGCTGGTGAAATCCCCGGCGAATACCCGGGCCTGAAGCTTGCGCAGGTAGTGCCAGCACGCCGTGACATTGCGGCCGGGCTCGGCCTGGATCCGCCGTTCGAATTCGGCCTCGCTGAAACCCGCGTCGTCCAGCACGCCGAATTGTGGCGTGAGGCCCTGCAGCATCTTGGCCAGCTGAAGCTGCGAGGTATAGCGGTCCAGCACTTCAAGACCGGCCTTGCGCGCGAACGCCAGGCCTCGCCCGGCGTCGGCGCGGATGGTGTTCAGCGGGCCGCCGGTGGCAAGCGTGTGTGTGACCAGGCTGTTCAGCGCGAAGGACGCATAGGTCCAGTCACCCTGCTGGCTCGCCAGCTCGAAGGCGGTTTGCAGCAGGTCGCGCGCCTCGCTGATCGGCTGCGACCACGGGACGATCTGGCCGCCGAAGACCTGATAGACCCGCGCGCTGAAGCGGACCTGCGCGCGCTGCTGGATCAGGTCGACGCCCAGCTTGCCGAAGGCGTAGCCGTCTGCGTAGTCGCCCGTGCGTGCGGCCAGGATCATGCCCAGCCACGCGTAGCCGAGGCTGGACGCATCCGTATTGCCATGCCGCAGGCTCAGGTTTGCCATCCGCAGAATGACGCGCTCGCGCAGATTCGCAAAGAGCGTCCAGGCGGGGGGAAGCAACGCGGTCAGGACGCCCATCGTGCCTTCCGCCTCGGCGTCCTCCATCGAGGGCAAACTGAGCAGCGCGGCCGCGGGCCGCCCGGCCCGCCACGCATTGAACTCGGCGTATTCGCGGGATACGGCCTCATCGGACGGACTGTCCGTCCAGTCGATGCCGGCGCGGCGCAGATAATCCAGTCCGGCTTGTATGGCTTCGTGCCGTTCGCCCAGCGCCATGAACACTTCCACGCGCAGTTGCGTCACGCGGGCCAGTTCCGGCAACGATCCGTCGCGCTGTCCCAGGCGGGCCAGCCGATGCTTGGCGCTTGCCACCGCGCCATTGCGGAATTCGCATTCGGCGCGCGTGATCTCGATGGTGAAGGCCAACGCCGGTTGATGCTGCCTGCCGTCCTCGGACAGGAACGCTGAGGCGGCCTCCAGATACCGGATGGCCGCGGAATAGTCCGCGGTGTCCTTGGCCAGCGCGCCGGCCAGGGCGTTCAGGTGGGCAAGCCGGACGCGTTCTTCCGGGCTGTGGACCAGTTGCCATGCCCGGTTGAACTGATCGACCAGTTCAAATGCGTGCGCCTTCAATTGTTCCGGTTGCAGGTCCAGCACGAGCCGCCGGCCGATCGCCAGGTGCGTGGCGGCGCGCTGCCGTTCGGGAATCAGCGCATAGCTGGCGGCCTGCACCCGGTCGTGCGGAAAGCGGTACACGTCGCCGGCCCGGAACACGAGGCTCTGCCGCTCGCATTCGCGCATCGCGGTGGCAACGTCGAGGCGCGGCCAGTCCAGCGCGATGGCAAGCTTGCCGAGCGACGCATCGTGTCCGAGGCACGCCATGTGTTGAAGCGCGTCGCGGCTGTCCGGCGGCAAACGCTCGACCTGCTGGATGATGATGCCGACCACATTGTCGGTAAAGGCCTGCTCGCGGATGGCGTCCGCATCCCAGATCCAGCGTTGGCGGCGCGGGTCGTAGTGCAGCAGCCCCTCGGCCGAGAGCGTGGCCAGAAAGCGAAGCATGAAGCACGGATTGCCGGCCGTCTTGGCCTGCACCAGGCTGACGAGCGGATCGATCCACGGCGACCTGCTTTGCAGCGCATCGGCGATCAGGCGGGCGGAATCGTGCTCCGGCAGGTTGTCGAGCGCGATCTCGGTCAGGGGAATCGTGTTGGCGCGCAGGCTGGCAATGAAGGCGGCAAGCGCGTGGCGCGCGGTCATCGCTTCGGCGCGATACACGCCCACGACCAGGATGTTCTGAAGATCCGTCTGCGCAAGCTGTTCGATGACGCGCAGCGTGGCGGCGTCGGTCGACTGCAGGTCGTCCAGGAACAGGATCAACGGATGGCCGGGCGACGAGAACGCGCAGAACAGATGCTGGAAGGCCAGGCGCAACCGCGCCTTGGCGTCGCCTTCGGCAAGCAGGCCCGACGCGTCCGGCACGATCAGCGCCAGTTCGGGGATCAACGCGAGCAGGCTGTCGCCGCCCGCGGATACCACCACGCGCAGCTTTTCCCGCCATTCGCCCAGGTCGCTTTCGTTCTTGGCAAGCACGGACTGAAGCAGGCCTCGTGCCGCCTCGACCAGCGCGGCGTACGGCCCGGCGTGGCTGTGGGGATCGCCCTTGCCCTTTGCGAGCAGGGTGTATTGGCTGCCGACGACGCGATGCAGCTCTTCGATGAGGATGGATTTGCCGACGCCCGGTTCGCCGGAGATCAGCACCACCTCGGCGCGGCCCGAACCCGCCACCCGGCCCATGGCGCCGAGCAGGATGTCCAGCTCGGTGCCCCGGCCGTACAGGGTCGCCGGCACGCGCACGCGCCCCGGGTGGTCGTAGCGGCCCGGCACGAAGTCGGGCGCGGCGCCGAGGCCTGCCGTCAGCCGGGACAGGCAGTACTGAAGATCCGCGGCAAGCCCCTCCGCCGTCTGATACCGGTCGTCCGCCGACTTTTCAAGCAGCTTCATGACGATGGCCGACAGCTCGGCGCAGATGCCGCCGTCGCGCTCGGCCGGCGCCACGGGCACGCGCGCCGTATGGCTGTGCAGCCACGTCAGCGCTGATTCGCCCTGAAAGGGAAGCTCGCCGGTCAAGGCTTCGTAGAAGACGACCCCCAGCGAATACAGATCGGAGCGCGCGTCGGCGCGGTGGCCGGAGCGGCCGGACTGCTCGGGGGCCATGTAGGCGGGGGTGCCGACGATATCGCCTGGCGGCGAGGCGGGCGCTGCTTGATAGGCGCCGAGCGCCGTGGAGAACGAAAATCCGGTCAGGTGAGCGGCCCCATTCTGTTCATTGAACAGAATATGCGCCGGCTTGAGATTCCGGTGGATCAGCCCGGCGTTGTGCATCTTCCCGAGCGACATCGCCACCTCGATGGCGAAACGGAGAAACATCGGGGCGGGCATCGCGCGCGTGGGGTGCGTGGCCAGCGGCTGTCCGCCGGGATCCTGCAGGTACAGGACGGTGGAGCCGCCCACGCGCGCCAGCTCGGTCGGGACCGCGGCCCAGTCCGGATGCAGGTAGTCGCGCAGGCCGTATTCCTGCTCCAGCAGGTGCCGCGCGCATTCCGAGCTGTCGTTCGGCCGGAGCCAGACGGCAAGCTTCGAGGCGCCGCGTCCGAAGACCCGGTCGCCATCCACCCACAGAACCTCGAAACGGGCTCCGCTGACTGCCTCGAAGCGAGGAGCGCTATCCATGTCACACCTAAGCTGCGGCCTCTCGGCGCGCGGCATCAAAATCCCTGTCGGCGCAATTCTAGTCAGGAATCATTCTTCTCTTGTAACGGTGTGTGCGGGCAACGCCGGGTCATCTGCGTTGGCGGCCTATTGCGGGATGGGCGCCACGAAGTGCGACACCCGCGGCGGCGTGTCGCCGATATGGAACGCGCGGACTTCCGCCTGCTGGTCTTCGTCGGCATGCGTGACGCGCTCGTGCTGGCGCAGATGTTCGAGCCACGACGTCACCAGGAAGTATTCCAGGTAGCGGCCGGGCTGAGCGGCATCTTCAAAAATGCCCCAGGCGTATGCGCCGTCGCGGCGGCGCTCGGCGCCGGCATGCTGCATGGCCCGCACGAATTCCGCGCCGCGCGCCGGGTCGATCAGGTATTCCACCGTGATCATCACCGGACCGCGATCATGCGACACGTGCTGGTCGATCAGGGGTTCGGGCCAGTGCATCGACGGCGCAAGGTCCAGCTCCGCGCCCAGTTGCAGTTGAGCCTTGCGGGTCAGCACCATTGCAATGACGGAGCCCGCGGCCGCGATCAGCAGCGCCGTCGGGACGCCGGCGCGCACGGCGGTCTGTCCCCAGATCATGCTGCCGGCGGTCATCGAGCCGAAGAACACCGTGACGAAGATCGCCAGGCCGCGTGCGCGCACCCAGTCGGGCAGCGCTACCTGGGCGGACACGTTGAGCGAGGTCAGCACCATGATCCACGACGCACCCGCCAGAAAGCTGAACGCGCCGGCGACGACGGGATGCGGCACCACCGCAAACACCACCAGCGTGAGCGCCGTGCCCAGCGTGCCGGCCATGACGCTGCGGTCCGGACCCAGCTTCTTGCGCAGCGGCGGCAGCACGATGGCGCCGATCACGGCACCCGCGCCGACGCAGCCCAGGATGATGCCGTAGAGCAAGGCGCCGCCCTGAAGCACCTGACGCACGATCACCGGCAGCAAGGCCCAGTAGGCGCTGGCAAACAGAAAGAACGCGACGGCACGGACCAGCGTCGATTTGAGCGGCTTGCTGTGTAGCGCGAAGCGCAGCCCGGCGCGCATGGCGTGGATGAGCTGCTCGCGCGGCAGGCGCTTCTCAGCGGCCGCGGGCGGCTTCCACCAGATCAGCGCCGCGACGACCACGATGAAGCTGACCGCATTGACGAAGAACGGAATCGCCACGCCCAGGCTGGTGATCAGCACGCCGGCCAGCGCCGGGCCGATCGCACGGCTCACGTTGATGCCCACGCTGTTCGTCGCGATGGCCTGCTGCAGCGACGGACGCGGCACCAGGCTGGGGACGATGGCCTGCCACGCGGGCGCCGACAGCGCGGTGCCAATGCCCATCAGCAACGTAAAGCCCAGCAGCACCCACGGCGTCGTGAGGCCAAACCAGACCACCAGGCCCAGCGCCAGCGCGATGAAGCCCATGGCGATCTGCACCATCAGCAGCAGCTTGCGGCGGTCCATCGTGTCGGCCAGCGCGCCGGCCAGGAGCGACAGCAGGAACACGGGCAAGGCGCCCGCCGTCTGCACCAGCGCCACGAACATGGGCGAGGGCGACAACGACGTCATGAGCCATCCGGCGCCTACGTCATGCATCCAGGTACCGATGTTCGACAGCACGGTGGCGATCCAGATCACCGTGAAGGCGGAGTAGGCGAAAGGCGAGGACGGCTGGGCGTCGGCGGGGCGGGTGTCGGCGGGCGTCATGGCGGGGCAGGCTGCGGGAGAAAGCAAAAAGGCCCGCGGCCGCTGCGAGAGCGGCTGCGGGCCCGGGGGGCATCAGCGGGCGATGACGGGCGCAGCGACGGGCGCGATGGCGTCGTGGGCGGTCTGCGTGCGCTGGCCGGCCTTGTGCACCATCGTGTAGGCGTAGTCCACGCCCATGCCGTAGGCGCCCGAGTGTTCCTTGACGATTTCCATCACGGCGTCGTAGGAGTCACGGTGGGCCCAGTCGCGCTGCCATTCCAGCAGCACTTGCTGCCACGTGACAGGCACGACGCCGGCCTGGATCATGCGTTGCATGGCCATGTCGTGCGCTTCCTTGGACGTGCCGCCCGACGCGTCGGAAACCATATAGATCTCGTACTCGCCTTCCAGCATGGCGCACAGCGCGAAGGTGGTGTTGCAGACTTCGGTCCACAGGCCGGCAACGACCACCTTCTTGCGGCCGTTGGCGGCCAGCGCGTCACGCACCTTCTGGTCGTCCCACGAGTTCATCGAGGTGCGTTCCAGGACCTTCTGGTTCGGGAACACGTCCAGCAGTTCGGGGTACGTGTAGCCCGAGAACGACTCGGTTTCGACGGTGGTGATGGTGGTCGGGACGCCGAAGACCTTGGCGGCCTTGGCCAGACCCACAACGTTGTTCTTGAGCGTCTGGCGGTCGATCGACTGCACACCGAAGGCCATTTGCGGCTGGTGATCGATGAAGATGATCTGGCTGTTCTGCGGGGTCAGGACTTCGAGCTTTGCTTGGGACATGAAAATCACCTGGAGGGTTGAAACAGAGGGGGGCTTTGACGAGAACGTCAGAATATGTGAAACGTTCGCATTTCGACATTGTTCGAAGGTATGGCGCGTCCCCCCTCAAGTAGGGTCAGTTGGGGGCGCGCTTGATGCCCAGGGTGGCCAGCGCGGCGACGATGGGCGGCAGGACGAAACACCACATGAGGGACGCCCAGTACAGCAGCGCGGCAATGGCGCAGCCGGTCGCAAAGGCGGCCAGGGCGGGCAACATCTTTCGCAGGCGGCCGACGGCGGCCGTGCGGGCTTCGCCGGAGACGCCCTTGCAGAGGTCGGCAAGGTCGATCATCACCTGCGTGGTGGTCCCGGTCATGAGGGTGGACGGCGGCGCGCTGCCCAAGTGCATGCGCTGGATCGCATTCTGGATGCCCATGGCGGCGACCAGCAGCATGCCGCCCGTCACGGCGAAGGGCGCGTCGCTGTCGGGAAACGGTCCGTAGGCGACGAGGACGGCGGCGGCGGCGGCCAGCAGCAGCACCTTCGCGCACATGAGCTTGGACATCGCCGTGTCCGCGGCCGCGAGGCTGGACGCAAACAGGCGCGTCAGGACGACGACGGCACAGAAGAGCGGCAAGGCCAGAAGCTTGGCGAAGGCGCCGGTCGTGCCGTGGACGAAGGCGGCGCCCAGCGTGACGAAGTTGCCGGTCACGTGCGCCGTGAACAGGCCATTCAACGCCAGGAACCCCGCCGTATCGACGTATCCCGCGTTAAAGCCCAAGAGGCCGGTGAATCGGGGAGATACGGGTGTCTGTTCCATGATGTGCAAGGTGAGCGTTGAAGACGCAGTGCCCGTTGGAACGGCGGTGCGGCCGGCGCGACGGGCACTGCGAAGGCTGTTACCGCCGTTCGTTCAGGTCCTGCCAGATCACGAGCAGGAATCCGCCCACCAGCCCAAGGTGTTCGAAGAACGAGTTGGCAGCGAAAAAGCGCGCCTGGCCGGGCGGCATTTCCCAGAACTGCAGGGCGACGAACGTGGCGATGAGGGTGAAGATCGCCAGCCCCAATGCGCCGATCCAGCGGTGCCATCCGATCAGGATCATGAGCGAGGCAATGATCTCCAGCGCGATCACGACCACGGCGAAGAACGGCGCGGGCGTGAGCCCGAAATGGGTCATTTCGGCAATGGCGCCGGGAAAATCGGTCAGCTTGACCAATCCGCCCTGCAGATACGCCGCGCACAAGCCCAGGTAGGCGACAAAGCGGGCCACGCGGCCCCCGAGAATGGGGCGCGCAAGGCCGGTCAGCGAGGTTGAAATGCTCGACATGGATTCAGTCCTTTACACGGCCCAGCACGAGCAACCCAGCGCGCCGAAGAACGACTTCTGGTCCGAGGCCGGCACGCTGGAGGCCCACGCGTTGGCGTGGCTGTGTCCATGCATGCCGCAAGCGGTGGCGCAACCGCAGGCGGCGGCAAAACGCTTGTAGTCCAGCGAATTGCGTCCCGCGCCTTCCGGGTCGCCCCAGGCGGCATAGCCGCCGAACAGGCGCGTGGGAGACCAGTCGGGCATGGCGGGCGGCGGCGCGTTCTCGTCCAGCGGCGCGAAGTCGCCCGCGCCGTAGACCACGCGGCCGCCCACCACGGTGAGGTCGGACGTCAGGAACGAAATCTCTTCATCCGCCACCGTGAAGTAATCCTGGGACGGGACCATCAGGTCGGCAAACTGGCCCACCTGGATGCGGCCGCGCTTGCCTTCGTCATTGGAGAACCACGCGACGTTTTCGGTCCACATGCGCAGCGCCGTCTCGCGGTCCAGCAGGTTCTCGTGCGGGTACAGCGGCATGCCGCCCACGGTCTTGCCCGTGGTCATCCACGACAGGGAGATCCACGGGTTGTAGGACGCGACGCGGGTGGCGTCCGTGCCGGCGGACGTCTTCACGCCCTTTTCAAGGATGCGCTTGACCGGGGGCGTGGCCTGCGCGGCCTTCGCGCCGTAGCGCTCGACAAAGTACTCGCCCTGGTACGCCATGCGGTGCTGCACGGCAATGCCGCCGCCCAGCGCGGCGATCCGGTCGATCGACTTGTCCGAGATCGTCTCGGCGTGATCGAAGAACCAGTTGATGCCGGTGAGCGGCGTGTCGCGATGCACCTTCTCGAAGACGTCGAGCGCCCGCGTGATGGTTTCGTCGTAGGTGGCGTGCAGGCGCCAGGGCCATTTGTTCTGGACCAGGACGCGCACGACCTCTTCCAGTTCTCCTTCCATCTCCGGCGGCATGTCCGGCCGTTCGACGCGGAAGTCCTCGAAGTCGGCGGCCGAGAACACCAGCATCTCGCCAGCGCCGTTGTGGCGGAAATAGTCGTCGCCCTGCTTGTACTTCACCGAAGACGTCCAGTTCAGGAAGTCTTCCTTTTCGTGCTTGGGCTTCTGCGTGAAGAGGTTGTAGGCGAGGCGAACGGTCAACTGGTTGTCGTCGGCCAGCTTCTGGATAACGGCGTAGTCGTCCGGGTAGTTCTGATAGCCGCCGCCGGCGTCGATGACGCCCGTGACGCCCAACCGGTTCAGCTCGCGCATGAAGTGGCGCGTGGAGTTCAGCTGATAGTCGAACGGCAGCTTCGGACCCTTGGCCAGCGTGGAATACAGGATCGTGGCATTGGGCTTGGCCAGCAGCAGGCCCGTCGGATTGCCATTCGCGTCGCGGATGATCTGGCCGCCTTCGGGGTCGGGCGTGTCCCGGGTGTAGCCCACCACGCGCAGCGCGGCGGCGTTCAACAGCGCGCGATCGTACAGATGCAGCAGGAACACGGGCGTGTCCGGCGCGACTGCATTGATTTCCTCGATGGTCGGCAGGCGTTTTTCAATGAACTGGTGCTCGGTGAATCCGCCCACCACGCGCACCCATTGGGGCGCGGGCGTGTTGGCGACCTGCCGGCGCAACATTTCCATGGCATCCGCCAAAGACCTCACGCCGTCCCACCGCAGCTCCATGTTGTAGTTCAAGCCGCCGCGCACGACGTGCGTGTGGTTGTCGTAGAGCCCGGGCAGGACGCCTTTCTTTTTCAGGTCCACCAGCCGGGTGTTCGATCCCGCCAGGCGCAGAACTTCCCGGTCGCTACCCACCGCGACGAACTTGCCGGCCTTCACGGCGACGGCGCCCGCTTCCGGATTGGCGCGGTCCAGCGTGGTGAAGCGGCCGTTGTAGAAGATCACTTCCGGGGGGCCATCCGCCAGCGGCGTGCCGGGTTGGCTCTGCGACCCGGCATTCGCCCGGCCGGCCCACATGCTATTGAGTGCAAACGCGGAAGCCAGCGAAGACGCCGCTCCCAGGACTTGTCGACGCGAAGCCATGCCACTCTCCTCGATTAATTTCGTGGCGGGTAGGTTTCCATGGCGGCCAGTGGGGCGCAATCCGACATTAGGGTTGTGACCCTATACCATCGACGAATGGCGCTGCCGCGCAATGCGCGCGTATTGTTTTGCCGTTTGCGTGCTGCCTTGCAGTTCCGGGGTCGCTCGTATCCCGTGCCCATGGGTTCATCGCGCAGGATTCCCACGGAAAGCACAGGAGCATGAGATGAAGGTTCGCCGCGAAGCGCGCAAACGGGTTCTGGTTGGTGGATGCGCGGTGGCCGCGCTGTGTGGGGTAGTGGGCAGCGCGTCGGCGCAGTCGTCCGTCACGCTATACGGCCGGCTCAACACGGCGCTGGAATACGCCTGGATCAGCGGCGGCGACAATGCCGGCTCCGGCGCGCGCATGACGAACAATCGGTCGGTGTTCGGCCTGCGCGGCGAAGAGGACCTGGGCAACGGCCTGTCCGCGATCTTCCAGATTGAAAGCGGCATTGCGCTGAACACCGGGCAGGGCGAGATCGCCAGCCGAAACACGCGCCTGGGGCTGGCGTCGCCCTATGGCACGTTCTTTCTGGGCAATTGGCACACGGCCTACACCGAGTCGACCATGAAGATGGATCCCTACTATCCGATGACGGCGGGATACATGGCGCTGATGGGCAACGGCTCGGCCTCCAGCTCGGGCAACGTCGAGAACACCAGTTCGTTTGACCGGCGCCAGAAGAACTCGCTGCATTTCCGGTCGGCCGATTGGCATGGCCTGAGCGCGGGTTTCACTTGGGGCTTGCCGCAGGAGCGCATGACGACGCCGCGCAATCCCCAGCTTTTCTCCTGGTCCGCGGCGTACAAGGAAGGTCCGCTGGCGCTGGTGGCGGCCTATGAGCTGCACAGGAACTATCAGATGGCCGACTCGCACGATGATGCCATCAAGCTGGGTGCTTCGTATTCGTTCCCGTCCACCACGATCAACCTCGTCGTCGAGCAGCTGCGCTACCAGACGGCCTCCGGCGATCTGCGCCGCAAGGGATATTACGTGTCGCTCGTGCAGAAGCTGGGCGCAGGCAGCCTGAATGCATCCGTCGGGTACGCCGCCAATGGCACCGGGCCGTCCACGCAACGGGTGGGTTATGTCCGTAGCGGCGAGAACACCGGCGCGGTCCAGTACACGATCGGCTATGAGCAGCCCTTGTCCAAGCGCACGTCCGTGTATGCGTATTACTCGAAGATCAAGAACCGCTCGAATGCGGCCTACGACTTCGCGATCAATGAACTTGGCGTGACTGCGGGCGCCAGCCCGCAGACGATTGCGCTCGGGCTGCGGCATAACTTCTGACGCTGACGGGGCTTAACGATTCATTAATTCTTGCCTCGCTATAGTCGCGCTCGTCAGCCGGCGCGGGCCCTTTCAACGGGTCTGGCGCTGCAACAGCGCGAATAGTCATGAGCCGGTTGTCATCACAACAAAGGCGAATGATGAATCTTGCAGCCATGAAAGTGAGGTCCCGCCTCGCTATCGGTTTTCTCTTCCTTGTCCTGGCGTTGGTGGTGCTTGGGGGCCTGTCCCTGTACGCCGTGCGGACGCTGGACAAGTCGATGTCCGACATCGTGAACGTGAACAACCAGCAGTTGAAGCTGGCGTTGCAGATGCGCGAGCTGGTGCAGGGCCGGGCCATCGTGGTGCGCAACATCGTGCTGTACGCGGACCCGCAAGCCGTGGCGAATGAGATCACCCGATCGGAAGACATGGCGGCGCACTATCGCCAAGCCAGCGAACAGCTTGCAAAGATGTTTGCCGAAGATCAAGGCACGCTGCCCGCCGAAACCGACCTGCTGGCCGCCGCGCAGCGTGCGCAGCAGGAAGCCTCGCCCATCTATATGCGCGCCCTCGAAGCGGGGCGGCAGAACAATACGCAGGAAGCCGCCAGGATCCTGCGTGAAGAGTTGCGCCCCAAGCAGGACGCCTGGCTCGATCAACTGATGGCGCTTGCCAACCTGGAATCCAAACTCAGCGACGAATCGGCCGGGCAGGCCGCGCAGACATCGGCACGTCTGCGCAACGCGATCATCGTGATCATGGCGATCGCCGTGCTGGCCGGTGTGCTGTCGGCGTGGCTGGTCACGCGCAGCATCCTCCGTCAGCTTGGCGGCGAGCCCGCCGATGCGCAGAAGCTGGCCGGCGCCATTGCCAGCGGCGACCTCACGACGGCGCTCACGCTGGACGGAAGCGATCGGTCGAGCCTGATGTATTCGCTGGAGACGATGCGCATGCAGTTGGCGACGACAGTGGGCACCATCGTCAGCGCGGCGGAGTCCATCTCGACGGCGTCCGCCCAGATTGCCGAGGGCAATGCGGACCTGTCCCAACGCACCGAGGAACAGGCCGCGTCGCTGGAGGAAACGGCCGCCAGCATCGAGGAAATGACCTCGACCGTGCGGATGAACCAGGACAACGCAGCCAGCGGCAGCAGTCTCGCCGTGGATTGCAGCCAGCTCACGGTTGAGGCGGGGCGCGTGGTGGGCCAGGTGGTGGACGCGATCGGCGCGATCTCGACCGATGCGGAGCGCGTCGGCGAGATCGTGTCGGTGATCGACAGCATCGCGTTCCAGACGAACATTCTTGCGCTGAATGCGGCGGTGGAGGCCGCGCGGGCCGGCGAACAGGGCCGCGGCTTCGCGGTGGTGGCCACTGAAGTGCGCGCGCTGGCGCAACGCAGCGCGACGGCGGCCAAGGAGATCAAGGGCTTGATCGAGAACTCCAAGCGCGCCGTGCAAGGCGGCGAGGCGCTGGCGGCCACGGCGGGCGAGCAGATGCAGAAGGTGCTGGACGCGGTGGCCAGGCTGAAAGAGGTGACGGTGGAAATCGCCTCGGCCTCGGCGGAGCAGACCAGCGGCATCGAACAGGTGAACGTGGCGGTGTCGCAGATGGACACGATGACGCAGCAGAACGCGGCGCTGGTCGAGGAATCGGCGGCGGCGGCTGGGGCGATGGCCACGCAGGCGAAGGAGCTGCTGCAGGCGGTGGCGCGCTTCAAGACGGAGCGGCGCTCCGTGGCGGCGCATCCGGGTGCGCGCTACGAGCCGCTGGCGCTGGCCGCGCCTGCCCACGCTTGAGCCGGCGGCTGACCTTTTATGATGCGGCACGCGCGGCAAGCACGCCGCGCCGCGCAGAGGCTGCCAAGGCCCACAGAGGGGATCACGGATATGCGGGTGCTGTTGGTTGAGGACGACGCGATGTTCGCGGACGCATTGACGCTGGCCCTGGAGGAACTGGACTTTGCGGTGACGCTGGTGCCGGAAGCCGACGCCGCCAAGGTGCTGCTCCTGGAACATGCCTTCACGATCGTGCTGCTCGATATCGGCCTGCATCGCGGGTCGGGCCTGGACGTGCTGCGCTTTGTGCGCCGGCGCGGTGACGCGGTGCCGGTGATCCTGATCACCGCGCGGGATGCCTTGAGCGACCGTATCAAGGGACTGGATCTGGGCGCTGACGATTACGTCATCAAGCCGTTTGAGCCCACGGAACTCTTTGCACGCATGCGCGCGTTGCTCCGGCGCAGCGGCGCGTCGGGCGACAAGGTGCTGGCCTGGCGTCACGTGAAGCTGGACCCGGGGCGCCGCGAGGCCTTCGTCGACGATGTGCCGACCCGACTGTCGGAGCAGGAGTTCCGCACGCTGGAGATGCTGGTGAGGCACCCAGACCGGCTCGTGTCCACGGAAGAGCTGCGCGCGCATCTTTACGGCGCCGGCCGCCCCGGCGAGAGCAATACGATCGCCGTGTTCATCCACGCCCTGCGGCGAAAGCTGGGCAAGGACGCCATCGAAAACGTGCACGGCCAAGGCTATCGCCTGGCCCGGGATGGCGGCTGATGCGGCGGGTCACGAATTCGATGCGCGCGCAGATTCTGCTGGGCATCTTCAGCGCGCTGCTGGTGTCGTGGCTGGTGCAGTTTGGCCTGTATTGGAACAGCCTGACGCGGACCGAGTCCGGGGCGCGCGATCACGAGCTGAACGCGGTGGTCGACAGCGTCGCGTTCTTTCTGGCGATGGTGCCGGTGACGCAGGACATCCGCCGGGACCTGCCGGTGCCCGCCTTCCTGTTGCGCCAGTCCATCGGCAAGACCGAGATCCAGGTGTGGGACCGCGTGACGAATCGGCTGGTGCTGGCGTCGACGGACGCGCCCCGGACGCGGATGGCGCAGGCCAATTCCATCGGGTTCTCGTGCGTCGACTTTGGCGGCGACACCTGGCGCGTCTATGCGGGACTGGACGAGACGGCCCGCTTCGAGATCGTTGCCGCGACGCCGACACGCGCGTTCTATGCGGGGCTGGCCGACCGGTTTGAGTTGGGCTCGATCATCACGCTGCTGATGTTTGCTGGGATCGGCAGCGTCACGATGTTCGTGGTCTGCCGCTCGACGCGCAAGCTGGGCCGTGCGGGCAAGGACATTGCGCAGGCCAGCGTGACCGACGGCGTGACCGTTGACGAGCTGACCGTGCCCGCCGAAGTGGGGCCCTTGATACGGGCCATCAACGAGCGCCAGCGGCGGGTGGTGACGCTTATCGAGAACGAGCGGCGATTCATCGGCGACGCTGCCCACGAGCTGCGCACGCCGCTGGCGGTGCTGGCCGTCTACGCGGACACGGCGTATCGCGTCAACGATCCCGTGAAGGCGAAGATGCTGATGCAGAAGATCGCCGAGACGACGCGCCGCAGCGCGCGGATCGTTGAGCAGTTGCTGGACCTGGCGCGCACCGACAGGAACGACATCCTGCTTGAGCCGGTGAACCTTGCTGCGGTGGTGGGCTTCGTCCTGCGGGACATGCAGGGCTCGTTCGTCCATCGCGGCCAGCAGCTCACCGTGGATGCCGTTCCGGGCCAGATCCTGGGTCAGGTCGATGCGCTGGGCATCCTGGTGCGCAATCTGCTGGACAACGCCGGCCGGTACAGCGGCGACGGCAGCGAGATCAGGGTGGCGTTGCAGTGGGCGGCGGACAGCGTTACGTTGGTGGTATCGGACAACGGCCCCGGAATCACTCCGCTGCTGCGCGAGCGGATCTTTGACCCGTTCTACCGCGGTCCGGGCGCGCCAAGCCACGGCAGCGGGCTCGGGTTGGCCCTGGTGGCAAGAATCGCCCGCTCGCACCATGCGCGCGTCACCGTGGCGGATGGCGCCGACGGACGTGGCGTGTGCCTGAACGTGACGTTTCCGCTGCCTGGGGCGATGGCCGGCGCCTCGCCCGCCTGAGGGGGGAAAGAGCATGGACACGCCAGATTCCGGCGGGAAAACCAAGCCACCGTTTGACGCGTTGCGCGCCTACCTGCTGGCGGCCCAAAGCCGGGACGAGTTGCAGCGGATACGCCAGCTTGCACAGCGCAATGGCGGATTGAAGCGGTCGGTGGAGCGGCTGGCGACGGCGCGAGGCGCGGCGGGCAAAGTGCCGGATCAGACGTGGTGGAAGCTTGTGCTGCGGGATTCACGCGGCGCAACGTCTTAAGAGATGTCGCAGTCCTGCCGTTAACGCTAAGCCGACTTTTTCGAAATGCCTGCTCCATCAAATTTTTGAATACCGCATATGCCCGTCCGCACCAAGCCGTTTACTCAGGCCTGTCCTCAATGCAATTGGTCCAAGACGTCCGCGCCGGTCAGTGACGTGCTGATAGCGGGGCGCGACATTGCCACGCAGTGTCCGCGTTGCGGTGCGAAAGCGTTGAAGATCCATGAGGCTTCCGCATTCGCGGTGTTAATCAGCCGGGTGAAACGCCTGCTGGCCTGAGGGCGCGCGCCGTCCGTTCAATTAATCACGAAGTTGATGGCTGCTGCATCAGTCGTGTCATTTTGTGACCCGTTTCCGTGCAAATTGCGCGCCGCCAAACCACGTTTGCCGGGCGAGGGATGGTATCCAAAAGCCCCCTGATAGGGCTTTGAGATGGTATCCGCAATCAAAAAATAAATACTTCGGATAACCCGTGTGCACACTCGCCTACGAATATCGGTCGTATGCCGTAGACCTATTTTGATAATTAACGGGATATAACCCCGTTTATTAACGGGGACGTAAAAAGAACCGTTATACAGTGCCTCCTTTTTTCGAGAGCTGACCCTAAATTCACGCCGGCTGCATTATTACTTGCCGATACTTTTTAAACATATCGGTAATGTGTGAAAGGAAGCTCGATTAATCCGGAGGATTGAAGTTTTGGCATACGGCACAAAAAAGTGGCTGACGGCGACGCTCGCCTTGAGCGCGACCTATGTGGGGAACGTCACCGCTGCGGACTTGACCATCGGGTCGGGCAATACGCAGGTGTTTGACGGGTCGGCCAACTTTCCCGGCGGCATTGATGTCAACGGCGGCACGGCGGTTATCGGCGGTAATGGCGGCGGTGCGGGCGTGGCGATCGGCGGCAACGTCAATGCCATGTCGAACGGCACGGTGGCGGGTTTCGGGTCGATCGGTGGCGATTTGAACGTGACGGGAAATTCTCGCGTTGCGCCGGGTTATTGGGTGGACACGCCCACCGGCGTTTCCAACGGCAATCTCGTGGTGAATGGCAACCTGTCGATCAACAACGGCGTCTTTGATTTTGAAACCGGCTATGCCGGACTGCCCATCACGCAACCCGGCACGGGCGACAACATCACCGTGGGCGGCAACGTTGCCCTGAACAACGCGACGTTGAACGTGAAGGTCAGCACGCACGGGGTCAACGCGGGCTTTTACCGCATCATGTCGTACGGCGGCACGTTGAGCGGCAGCGGCCTGACACTGGGCACGGTCTCCGGCGACTCGGTGCCGGCCGCGACGATCCAGACGCTGACCGGCGACAAGCACATCAACCTGGTCCTGGGCCCCAGCACGACCAACCTGTGGAACGGCAACGGCGTGGCCTCGGCGGCCAACGCGGGTGGCGGCAGCGGCACGTGGACCGCGGCGAGCGGCAACTGGAGCAGCCCGACCAACGCCACCGGCGCCCTGCCCAGCGGCGGCTACGCGATCTTCACGGGCGCGGCGGGTACGGTCACCGTGGACGGCAGCGCCGGTCCGGTGCGCGTGTCGGGCCTGCAGTTCGCCACGGACCGGTATCGCCTGCAAGGCGCGCCGATCACGCTGGCGGGCACCGGCGGCAACCCGCCCGTGATCGTCGTGGGCGACGGCACGTATGCGGCCGGCAGGTTCGTCGACATCATCGACAACCCGCTGCAAGGCACGGAAGGTTTTGTGAAGACCGGCGTCGGCTCCATCATCCTGAACGGCGACAGCAGCAACCTGACCGGTCCCATCTTCATCGCCGATGGCGCACTGGAGATCAACGGCAAGCTGAACGGCCCGATGGATATCGGCCGCGAGGTGGTGCTGGCAGGTATCGGCCAGGTGGGCAGCACGACCCTGTACCCCACGGCGGTGATTTCGCCGGGTAACGACGGCACGCCGATGGGCACGCTGACGGTGAACGGCAACCTCAACTTCGGCCAGGACACGATCTATCGCGTGCACGCCGATCCGACCAGCACGCTGAGCGACCGCATCCACGTGACCGGCGTGGCAACGCTGGACGGCACGGTCGCGCACGTGGGTCCCAATGGCAACTACGCGCCGCGCACGACGTACAACATCCTGACGGCGGACGGCGGCATTCAAGGTCGTTTCACGGGCGTGTCGAGCAACTACGCGTTCCTGACCCCGTCGCTCAGCTATGACGCGAAGAACGCGTTCATGACGCTCTCGCGCAATGACGTGCCGATCGGCAGCGTGGGCGGTTCGGAGAACGAAACGAACGTGGGCGGTGCGCTGGATCAGGAAGCGCCGCCTGCGAGCGGTAATGGTTCGGCGCCCGCGGGCAATGGATCGGGCTCCACGGGCAACGGTTCGGCTTCCGCAGGCAATGGCTCCGCCTCGGCGGGTAATGGTTCGGCATCTGCCGGCAATGGTTCCGCACCGGCGGGCGAAGGCTCGGCATCGACGGACAACGGTTCCGCAACGACGGGCAATGGTTCGGCAACGGCCGGCACCGGCAGCGAATCCGCGCCGGTCGTCACGCAACCCGCCGCGCCCGGCGCCGACTCGTCGCTGATCGCCAGCGGCAACGGCGCAGGCAAGACGACGGGCGCGAGCCAGGTGACGGCGGCTGTGCTGGCCATGTCGCCCGAGCAGGCGCGCGCGGCCTTGAAGCAACTGTCCGGCGAAGCGTACGCCAGCACCGGCAGCGTGTTGCAAGGCCAGGGTGACGCGGTGACCTCGTTGCCGCTGTCGCATCTGCGCGGCAATCTGGATGCGCCGATGCGCGCTGGCCGGCCGACCGCGCAATTGGGCGCTTCGTCGTCCGACGCGCTGCCGCAAAGCGGCGCGTCGCCGATCTGGGCGCAGGCCTTCGGCAACTGGAGCACCTTCGGCGGCGACGGCAATGCGTCCACCGTGCATCAGTCCGCGGGCGGTCTCTTTGTCGGCGGTGACGGCGACGTGGGCGGCGGTTGGCGCCTGGGCGGCGCGGTCGGTTACACCGGCAGCCACAACTCGATCTCCGACGTGTCGTCGCGCATGAGCGTGGACAGCTACACGGCAACGGTCTTCGGCGGCAAGAACTTCGAAGCCGGTCCGGGACATGTGCGCTTCATGGTGGGCGCGGCCTACACCTGGCACGAGATCGATTCCAAGCGCAACGTGGCGGCGGGCAGCCTGAACCAGCGCCTCGAGTCGTCCTATAACGCGTCCTCGACGCAGGTGTTCACGGAACTGGGCTACAAGCTGCCGCTGGGCGACGCCTACGCCATCGAACCCTTTGCCGGCGTGGCATGGAACCAGGTCCGCACGCGCGACTTCCAGGAGACGGGCGGCAGTGCGGCCCTGCGTGGCGAAGGCAGCAACGACGACGTGACGAGCACCACGCTGGGCCTGCGCGGCGCCATGCTGATCGGCACCGACAGCGCGCCGGGCCGCCTGACGGCCACGGTGGGCTGGCGCCATGCGATGGGCGATGTCAAACCCACGCAAAAGCTGGCTTTCGAGGGCGGCAGCACGTTCACGGTGTCGGGCGTGCCGATCGCGCAGAATGCGGCCGTGCTGGGCTTGGGCGCCGAAGTGGCGATCACGCGCAACACGACGGCTGGTGTGGCGTACGACGCGCAGTTTGGCGGCGGCAACCGTCAGCAGTCGGGCATGTTCAAACTGATGACGCGCTTCTAAGCCGCATGGTGCGGGGCCGGTTCATGCCGATGCCAGAACGGCAACGGGCATGAATCCGGCTTGTCCTTTGAATACGCCACGCGCTGAGGGCAGGGTCTTGCGGCCGCCCTCAGCGCGTTTTCTTTTGGGCTTCCGTCTTCGGCATACCGGCCGGCAACGGCAGCCCTTCCGCTCTGGCCAGCCGTTCCATCGCGACTTCCAGAATGGCGCGCGCCTGTCCCGCGGCGCGGCCCAGGTCGCTGTGCAGTTGCGCGTCGTCTTCGTTGCGGGACGCGCACTGGACGCTGTAGCGTTCAAAGCTTCCCACCATCAGCAACAGGTCGGCCAGGTGCTTCGGGCATTCGCAGGCTAGGCCGCTGCCGGACGCCATGATGGTCAAGAGCGCCGGCTCGTCAAAGCGCAGCTCCAGCGTCGGCGGCTGCGGCGCGGTGGGCAGCCGCTCGCCCGCCAGCGCCGAACGGCACAACTGCAGCAGCTCGCCGGTGTCCGCCGGAACGCGTGCCGCCAGGCAGCCGTGCGCACGCAACGCGCGGATCGTCGCGCTGGCGCAGAACCGGTAAAGCACCACGACGGCGGCTTCGCCGCATGCCTGCGCGGCGGCCACGATCAGCGGCAAGGCGCTCTCGTGCAGCTCGGACTGTTCGATTACCAGCACCTCGACGCGGGCATCCTGCGGTGCGAGTGCGACCTGTTCGAGGTGGGGCCAGCTGTGCTGGACGATCACGTCCAGTCCATCGCGCCCGCTGCCGGCGATGCGCCGCGCCAGGTTGGCGCCGACCACGCCCAGTCTTAGCGGCCCCTGCGCCTTGGGCTGGCGCGCGGCGGCGCCGGCCAGTTCCTGCAGCTGATCCACGGACATGGGCGCGAGCACGCCGATGGCGTGGCCCTGATCGACCAGTTGCTTGAGCAGGCTGAGCCGGCGGACCTGTTCGGCGGAATACAACCGCTGGCCGCGCGCGGAGCGTTCGGCGCCCGACAGGTCGTAGCGGCGTTCCCAGACGCGCAGGGTCTCGGGCGAGAGCCCCGCCAGACGCGCTGCGACGCCGCTGCGGTAGGTGACGCGGCCGTCGTCCGATTGCTTGGATTCCATGGTTTTCAATGACCCGAGATTGAACCGATATGTTTTGATAATAGCGGTTCAAAACGTGGACGAGAAGCCATCTGATGCGTAAATTTTCACCTCAAGCGGTTCACTTTCCGTGTCAACGCCGCTTTGTGCAAACCCCGCTTCTTGCGGATATTCACGGGACAAGGAGTCAATCATGAAACGTCTTCTGGCAGGAATTTCGCTCACCCTGGCGCTGGGCACCGCGCAGGCCGCCGACATCGTCGACACCGCCAAATCCGCGGGGTCGTTCAACACCCTGGTGACCGCCGTGCAGGCCGCCGGCTTGGTGGATACGCTGAAGGGCCCCGGTCCGTTCACCGTCTTTGCGCCGACCGATGAGGCCTTTGCCAAGGTGCCGAAGGACAAGCTCGATGCGTTGCTGAAGGACAAGGCGGCGCTGACCAAGGTCCTGACCTATCACGTCGTGCCGGGCAAGGTGATGGCCAAGGACGTGAAGGCGGGCCAGGTCAAAACCGTTCAAGGCAGCCCGCTGACGGTGACGGTCAACGGCGGGACGGTCATGGTGGATAACGCGAAGGTCGTGAAGACCGACGTGGTGGCGGACAACGGCGTCATCCACGTCATCGACACCGTGCTGATGCCGAAGTAAGCAGGCTGCAACGAGAGGGCTGCAATGAGTGGCCTGCAATGAGCAGGCTGCAACGATGTCGGCCTTGGTAGGCCACCGTGACGGTGCGTGGCCTACCTTTTTTGCTTCAGTCCGTATGCCGGTCCAGCGACATCGTCAGCCGGAAACGGCTGGCGGGGTGATACGTCACGCTGATCTCGATGGTTTGCCGCGTCGTGTCGATGTAGCTGCGCAGGATGCGTAGCGCGGGCGAGCCCGCCTCGGCGTTCAAGGGGCCGGCCACGCGCGCCGGCAGTGCCACTGCCTCGATGTCCTGGCGGATCTGCACAATGTTCACGCCGTAGTTCGCCTCGATCAGGCTGCTGATCAGTTCCTGCGGGTTGTCACGCACGCGCGGAACAATCTCGCGATAGGCCGGGTCCAGGTACGCATCCGTCCAGCCAATCGGATTTGCCACATCGTCGCGGTTGCGGCGCAGGCTGGAGATGCGCAGCCAGCGCGTGCCGCCCGCACAGCCCAGCGTCTGCGCCAGCGTCAGGTCGGCCACCTCGTCGGCGACGTCGATGACCTCGCGCATGTGCGCCTTGCCGAACTGCACCACGCCTTCTATTGAGGTCAGCGCCTGCTTGTAGTTGGCCGCGGGACGAGCCGACTCGACGCGCGTGCCGACGTTCTTGCGGCGCGATACCAAACCCAGTTGCTGCAGTTCCTGCAGCGCCAGCCGCACGGTGTGCCGGCTGGTGTCGTACTGCGCCGCCAATTCCAGCTCAGTGGGCAGCAGGTCGCCGACCTTGTGATGGCCCGCGACGATCGCCTCGCTGAGCGCCGCCGTCAGGCGCGCCGCTGTCATCCGTGTCATGGATTGCTCCTAATCTTTTCCAAAGCACCTGCGGGTATACCCCGATATCCCGGTCCGCCAAGCATCCCTAGACTTCCAATATGTTCGAACATATTGATATGTTCGTGGTTTCAGCGAGGTTAGCATGCCAGTTTCTTTGCTGGGCGGGGCCACCACCGTTTTGGACTCCGTTCTCTTTCGCGACGCGTTCGGCACCGCCGAAGCCCGCGAGATTTTCTCCGATCAGGCGACGCTTGCGCGCTATGTCGAGGTCGAGGTCGCCTTGGCTCGCGCCCAGGCCCGGCTCGGGCTGATTCCCGCCGAGGCGGCCGAACAGATCGCCGCCCGCGTCAAGCCGGCTGACCTGGACCTGCTTTCACTCGGTCAGCAGACCGACATCGTCGGCTACCCCATCCTCCCGCTGGTCGAGCAGCTTGCCACGCAATGCGGCGAGGCGGGCGGATATCTGCACTGGGGCGCGACCACGCAAGACATCATGGATACCGGCATCGTGCTGCAGGTGCGCGCCGGCCTGGACGTGATCGAACGTGACCTGTCCGAGGTGCGCGAAGTGCTGGCGGGGCTGGCCGAGCGTCACCGCGCCACGCCGATGGCCGGGCGCACGCACCTGCAGCATGCCCTGCCCATCACGTTCGGCTACAAGGCGGGCGTCTGGCTGTCGATGTTCGACCGGCATCAGGAACGCTTGTCGCAACTGCGCGAGCGCGTGCTGTGCGTGCAGCTTGCAGGGGCGGCGGGCACCCTGGCTTCCATGGGCGAACATGGCCTGGCGGTGCAGCGTGAGCTGGCCAAGGAACTGGGCCTGGGCGTTCCGGCCACGACCTGGCACGTTGCGCGCGACGCGCTGGCCGAGGTGGTGAACCTGCTGGCGCTGATCGCCAGTTCGTTGGGCAAGGTGGCCACCGACGTGATGATCATGGCGTCCACGGAATTCGGCGAGCTGCGCGAACCCTTCGTGAAGGGCCGCGGCGCCAGCAGCACGATGCCGCAGAAGTGCAATCCCATCTCCAGCGAACTCATGCTCGCCGCCGCCAAGGCCGTGCGTCAGCACGCCGGCCTGATGCTGGATGCCGCGGTGCAGGACTTCGAGCGCGCGACGGGGCCGTGGCATGCGGAATGGATTGCCATCCCGCAAAGTTTCATCCTGACGGCTGGCGCGCTGCACCAGGCCAGATTCGCGCTGGGCGGGCTGAGCGTGGACGTGGAACGCATGGGCGCCAACCTGGGCCTGACGCACGGCCTGATCGTGGCCGAGGCCGTCATGATGGAACTGGCGCCCGCGCTGGGCCGGCATAACGCGCATCACATCGTCTACGACGCCTGCCGCGCGGCGCTGGGACGCGGATGCAGCTTGGCCGAAGCGTTGCTGGATTCGCCCGAGGTCTGCAAGCATTTCGACCGCGAGGCGCTGGCGCGCATCACCGACCCCGCCAACTATCTGGGCCAGGCGCCCGCGCTGGCCGACCAGGCATGCGCCCGCTCGCGCGCGCTGGGCTATCCCCATCAGGAGGCCCGCGCATGAGCACCGTGGACAAGACGGACGCGCCGGGCGGCGTGGAGCAGACGTACTTCAATTCGCTGGCGCAGGGCGTGTGGCGCGTGCCGCGCTGTGGCGGTTGCGGCGGGGCGGTTTTCTATCCGCGCCAGATCTGCCCGCAGTGCGGCGGCGCGGACTTCGACTGGTTCGAGCCGAGCGGCCGGGGTGTCATTTACTCGACCACCACGGTCCGGCGTTCGCCCGAGGCGGGCGGCGACTACAACGTGTGCCTCGTCGATCTGGAAGAAGGCTTTCGCATGATGAGCCGCGTCGAAGACGCACCTGCCACCCGGCCCCGCATCGGCGACGCCGTGCGCGCCGTGGTGCGCGCCCATGGCGACGCCAACCGCGTCGTGTTCAGCCTGGACGAGCAAGCATGAAAGACAACGCATTTCGCGGCGCGGCCGCGATCGCCGGCATCGGCCACGCGGGCCTGGGCAATGCCGCCGGCTACACCGAGATGGAAATCCTGGCGCAGGCGAGCGCGCGCGCCGTGGCGGACGCCGGGCTGCGCATGAGCGATATCGACGGCCTCTGCACGTGCAGCGCGTCGGCGACGATGTGGGCGATGCCGGTGGCCGAGTATCTGGGCATCAAGCCCACGTTCATCGACAGCACCATGCTGGGCGGCTCGAGCTTCATCGCGCATCTGGCGCCCGCGGTCCACGCGCTGATTTCCGGCGAGTGCAACGCGGTGCTGGTCTGCTATGGCAGCACGCAGCGTTCGGGCTCGATGAATCGCGCTGCCGTTGGCAAGATGCGCGCGGCACTCGATCCGCAGCCTTTCGAGGCGCCCTATGAGCCGCTGCAGCCCATCACCGCCTACGCGCTGGCCGCCGCGCGCCACATGCACGAATACGGCACGACGCGCGAACAGCTGGCGCAGGTGGCCGTGTCGGCGCGCGAGTGGGCGCAGCTCAATCCCGATGCCTGGTCGCGCGACCCGCTCAGTCTGGATCAGGTGCTGGCCGCAAGGCCGGTGTGCGATCCGCTGACGGTGCGCGACTGCTGCCTGCTGACCGATGGCGCGGGGGCGTTCGTGCTGGTGCGGTCGGACCGCGCGCGCGATCTGGCGCAGCCGCCCGTCTACGTATTGGGCAACGCCACCGAAGTCTGGCACCGCCAGATCTCCTCGATGCAGGACCTGACCGTCACGGCGGCCTCGCGCTCGGGACCGCGGGCGCTGGCGCAGGCCGGCGTGCAGGTGCCGGACGTCGATCTCGTCTGCCTGTACGACGCGTTCACCATCAATGTCCTGCTGTTCCTGGAAGACCTGGGGTTCTGCCCCAAGGGCGAAGGCGGCCGGTTCGTCGAAGGCGGCCGCATCGGTCCGGGCGGCTCGCTGCCGGTCAACACCAACGGGGGCGGGCTGTCGTTCGGCCATCCTGGCATGTACGGAGTGTTCCTGGTGCTGGAGGCGGTGGCGCAGTTGCGCGGCCAGGCCGGGGCGCGTCAGCGGTCCGCCGACATCGCGCTGGTCCACGGCAACGGCGCCACCTTGTCCAGCCAGTCCACCGCCGTGCTGGGCACCGCGGCCGCGCTCTGATTCCATTCATCCAACCTGGAGTCCTGCGGCGTGTCGCGCGCCGCGGGCTGAGTTCATGATCGACAAGATATCTCCCTCGCTGCAAGAGGCGGTCAGTGTGATCGGCGACGGGGCCACCGTGATGGTGGCCGGCTTCGGCGACTCGGGTCTGCCTTGCGCGCTGCTGCACGCGTTGAAGGACGCGGGGCCGCGCAACCTGACCATCGTGAGTAACAACGCCGGCACGGGCGACTACGGGCTGGCGGCGCTGCTGTCCGCGGGCCTCGTGCGCAAGGTGATCTGCTCGTATCCGAAGTCGTCGGGATCGGACGTGTTCACCGCGCTGTACCGCGCGGGCAAGATCGAACTGGAAGTCGTGCCGCAGGGCACGCTGCTGGAACGCATGCGGGCGGCGGGCGCCGGGCTGGGTCCGTTCTTCACGCCCACGTCCTACGGCACTCCCGTGGCCGACGGCAAGGAGCAGCGCATCTACGAAGGCGTGGGATACGTGCTGGAGAACCCGTTGCCCGCCGACTTCGCGCTGCTCAAGGGCGATCAGGCGGACCGCTGGGGCAACCTGACCTATCGCCTGGCCGCGCGCGGTTTCGGGCCGGTCATGGCGATGGCCGCGCGTCACACCATTGCCGAGGTCAACGAGATCGTGCCGCTGGGCGCACTCGCCGCCGACGCCGTGCATACGCCCGGCATCTTCGTTCAAAGCGTCGTACGCCTGGAGGCACGCCATGACGGTTAAACCCCTCTCCCGCCAGCGCGTGGCGCAAATTGTCGCGGACGACATTCCCGACGGCAGCTATGTCAATGTCGGCATCGGCATCCCGACGCTGGTGGCGGGCTGCATCGCGCCGGATAAAGAGATCATTCTGCACAGCGAGAACGGCATCCTCGGCCTGCGCGGCCTGCGCGAAGGCGAGACGCCCGACCCGGACCTGATCAACGCCAGCAAGGTATCCGTGCAACTGCTGCCGGGCTCCTCGATCTGCGACCAGGCCACGTCGTTCGCCATGATGCGCGGGGGACATCTGGACCTCACTATTCTCGGCGGCTTTCAGGTGGCGCCCAACGGCGATCTGGCGAGCTGGTCGCTTGGGCTGCCCGGCGACGTGCCCGGCATCGGCGGCGCGATGGATCTGGTGGCCGGCGCGCGCCGCGTCGCGGTCGCCATGCAGCACTGCGACCGCGACGGCAATTCCAAGCTGGTCAGCGCGTGCACGCTGCCGCTGACAGGCCCCGGCGTGGCCGATGTGATCTACACGGACCTGGCGGTCATCGACATCGATCCGGCGCGCGGCTTCGTCGTGCGCCGCATGTTGCGCGGCTTGACGCGCGAAGCGCTGCAGGCGGCCACCGGCGCGCCGCTGGCCTACGCCGACGAAGTGACGTTTATCGAACCCTGACGCGCATCGCGCGCAATAAAAACGAGTGAAGGAGACATCATGACCCTGTTGCACAAGTTCAAGACGGGCGGCGTTCTTGCCGCGATGACGTTGGGTTTGGCCGCCGTATCGGCCACGGCGCACGCCGAGTACCCCGAGCGTCCCATCCAGCTCATCGTGGGCTATCCGCCCGGCGGGTCGGCAGACGTCGTCGCGCGTCCGCTTTCCGTCATGCTGGGCAAGAAGCTGGGCGTGCCGGTCGTGGTGGAGAACCGCCCCGGCGCCGGTTCCAGCATCGGCACGCAGGCCGTGGCGCGCGCCAATCCGGACGGCTACACCGTCGGGCTGGTGCTGGCGGCGCATGCCATCAATCCCAGCCTGTACAAGAGCCTGCCGTACAACACCGCGAAGGATTTCGCGCCGGTCGGCAAGATCGCCGACCTGCCGATGGCGCTCTACGTCAATTCGCAGTTTCCGGCCAAGACGGTGGGCGAGCTGATTGCCTACGCGAAGGCCAATCCGGGCAAGGTGACCCTGGCTTCCTCGGGCAACGGCAACACCACGCATCTGGCCATCGAGCTCTTTGCGACCAGCGCCGGCATCGACCTGCTGCACGTGCCCTACAAGGGGGGCGGCCCGGCCCAGACCGCCGCGCTGGGCGGTGAAGTCTCCGGGCTCTTCGATGGCCCGCATTCGCTCAACATGGTGCAGAGCGGCCGCGTGCGCGTGCTGGGCTTTGCCAGCAAGGACCGCCTGTCGCTGGCGCCGGAGGTGCCGACCATCTCCGAGGCTGGCCTGCCCGGCTTCCAGGTGTCCGGCTGGTACGGCCTGGTGGCGCCAGCCGGCACGCCCCAGCCCGTGATCGACAAGCTGAACAGCGCGCTGAACGACGTGCTCAAGGGCGCCGATTTTCCCAAGACGGTTGAACCGCTGGGCTACATCGTCACTCCCTCCACGCCGGCCGAATTCGGCACCTTCGTGGCCGACGAGACGGCACGCTGGAAGAAGGTCATTCAAGACGCAAACATCAAACTGGACTGAGGCATATGGGTAGCGAATCGACGACGGGTCTTCCCGACCTGGACCGGCCAGGCGTGATGGTCGGTGTGGTGGGCGCGGGCCTGATGGGCCGCGGCATTGCGCAAGTGGCGGCGCAGGCGGGATACGTGGTGCGCCTGCACGACACGCGCGCCGGCGCCGCCAGTCAGGCGCGGCAGGACATCCTGGCGTCGCTGGCGACGCTGGCCGCGCGCGGCAAGATTCCCCGGGAGCAGGCGGAAGGCGCCGATGCGCGTCTGATCGCCGCGGATGCGCTGCAGGATCTGCGCGACTGCGAGCTGGTGATCGAGGCCATTGTCGAGTCGCTGCCTGCCAAGCAGGCGCTGTTCCGCGAGCTGGAAGCGGTCGTCGGGCCGCAGTGCGTGCTGGCCACCAATACGTCGTCGCTGCTGGTCACCGAGGTGGCCAGCGGATGCGCGGTGCCCGAGCGGGTGGGCGGCCTGCACTTTTTCAGCCCCGTGCCGCGCATGAAACTGGCCGAGGTCATACCGGGCTTGCGCAGCGCACCCGGTCTGGCGGATGCGCTGACGGCGTTCACGCGCCGCCTCGGCCACACGCCGGTGGTGGCGCGCGATACGCCGGGCTTCATTGCCAACCATGCCAGCCGTGGCTATCAGCCCGAGGCCTTGCGCATTGCGGGCGAGCAGATCTGCGATTTCGCCGGCATCGACGCGATCCTGCGCGATGCGTGCGGCTTTCGCATGGGGCCGTTTGAACTGTTCGACCTGACCGGACTGGATGTGTCGCATCCGGCCGGTGAATCGATCTATCGCCAGTGGTTCGACGAGGCGCGGCATCAGCCGTCGATCATCACGCGGCAGCGCCTGGCGGGCGGCGTGCTGGGACGCAAGACGGGTCAGGGGTTTTACCGGTACGACGAAGACGGAAAACGCGTGGAGCCGGAGGACGGCGGCGGCGCGGCCGTGGCGGTGGACCGGCGCATTCCCGTGTGGATCGCGCCGTCCGAGCTTCCTTTCCGCGCCACGCTGGCGGCGCGTGTGGTAGCGGGCGGCGCCACGCTGGAGACCGCGGGAATGCCGTCCGACGCGGCGCTTTGTCTGGTTCTGCCCGTGGGCGATGACGCCACCGCAGCGTGCGTGCGCCTGGACCTGGACGCGCGCCGCGTGGTTGCCGTCGACCCGCTGTTCACCCGCACGCGCTGCACGATCATGCTGACGCCCGTGACGTCCGCCACCATGCGGGACCAGGCGCGCGCGATCCTGCAAGAGGACGGCGCGGCGGTGACATGCATTCAGGACAGCCCGGGTTTCATCGCGCAGCGCATTGCGGCGACCATCGTCAACAATGCCTGCGCCATGGCGCAGCAAGGGATTGCCACGCCGCAGGACATCGACCAGACGGTGACGTTGGCGCTGGGCTATCCGCAAGGGCCATTCGCGTTAGGTGACGCGCTGGGGGCGGGCACCATTCTGCGGATCCTCGATCGGCTGAACGCGCGCTATCAGGAACCGCGCTATCGCCCCAGCGCGTGGTTGTCGCGCCGGGCGGCGCTTGGGTTGCCGTTGGGCTTGGTGGCGAGCGCGCGCTGAGTCGGCTCGGGCCGTTGCCATATCCACACCAGCACCGCCACCATCGTCAGGCACAACGGCCAGACGACCCACGGATGGGGAATGGTGCGTGTCATCACGACCATACAGACCGTCATCGACACCGTGGCCATGACCTTGGCGCGGCGCGTGACCATGCGGCCGTTGTGCCAGTTGTGCAGCATCGGGCCGAACCAGCGGTGCTCATGCAGCCAGCGATGCAAACGCGGCGAGCTGCGTGCGGCGGCCCAGGAGGCCAGCAGGACGAACTCGGTGCTGGGCAGGCCGGGGATGAAGACGCCGGCGACGGCAAGCGCGATGCTGATGACGGCGAGCGCCAGATACAGCGCCCGCACCCACGGTTTGCGAGGCGTCATGCGCCGAGTTCGAAGTGCCGTTCGAGCAATGCGCCGAAACGGTCATAGGCCGCGTTGGCGCCTGCGATGACGGCGTCGTGCGTCGCGGGGTCGAGCGTGTCGCTGTCCAGCGAGGCCACAAAGCGGCGCCACACGGTGGCGCGGCCATCGGGGTAGGCGGCAAGGTTGCGCGCGCCGAAGTCGGCCGACAGACCCAGGTCGGATTGCGCCTGCTTGAACAGGAAGGCGGCGCCCAGGGTCGAGCCTTCGGACACGTACAGCCAGCCCAGTGCTTCGGGCATGGTCACGCCAATGCTGGCGATGCCGTCTTCGGGGGCGGCTGCGCCCAGGTCGCGCAGGTCGGCGAGCGAGGCGTCTTCGCGGCCGCGTGCTTCCAGGTCAGGCACCGCCTGCTTGACGGCGTCGTCCTGGAACAGGAATTCGACGTCGCGCTGGAAGAGGTATTGCGCGGCGACGAAGCGGGCATAGGCGTCGCGGCTGGCGAACGGTGCGCCGCGCTCCATGAGCCGGTGCATGCGTTCGTGCTGCGCCGCGGTTTCGTGCTTCAGGCGCTGCGACAGCGAGGGACGTTCGAGGGTTTCGGTGGTCATCGTCGGTGTGGGTGATGGGTGAAGGCGATCCATCGGTGATGGATGATGATGAGTCTTATTATTCCCCGGGGCTTGCCGAATGACACGTTAAAGATGCTTAAGAAATGTGCCGCTTCAAAAGCCGGTTTCGCGCACCAGCAACGCCGCGCCGCGCCGCCATGCGCGCAGCAGCAGGCTTTCGGCATCGCCTTCAATGACGGCCGTGCCGCGCATGGCTTGCAGGCGCGGCATGGCGGCGTTGGACGCATCCGCAGGCCGCAGGATCACGCGATACACCGCGCGTTCCGGCACGAGGCCCTGCGACTCGGGGTCGGGCCGGGCCTCGCCGCGCGGCGCCTGCATGGCGGGCACGGCGCCGCCATGCGTGGAGCTGAGTTCGGGCGCGGCGGCCAGACGCCGCGTGGCGGTGGCGGCGATGTCGGACACGACCAGCGCGACGGCGGCCTCGCCGGGATCTTCGGACAGAAAGCGCGCGTGCCCGCCGGTCCGCAGCCGGTGCAGATCCTCTTCGGACGCATAGGCTTGCACGACCGCCTCTGACGGGTCGGCCAGCGACGCCAGCCATTCGCCTTCGGCGATCCATTCTCCTGCCGCGAGAGGCTCGGCCAGTTCCGCGACGATGCCGTCGAACGGCGCGCGGATCGTGAGCTGCTGGCGTTGGCGCGACAGCACTTCGAGGCGTTCGCGTGCCGCCAGCAGTTCACCGGCGGCAACGGGCACGGCGGCGGCGGTGTCGCGGGTCATGGCCTGGAATGACTGCTGCCATTGCAGCACCTGGATGCGGCGCGTCAGCGAAGCGATCTCGTGGGTCATGTCGGGCGCGTCCAGCACGAACAGCGTCGCGCCGGCGCTGACCGCCTGTCCAGCGTGTACGTCGATGCGCTGAATGCGGGCGCCGGCGGGTGCGACGATGCGGGCCTGCTGCGCGGCGTGCATCAGGGCGGGGGCCTCGATGCGCGTGCGCCACGGCACGACGGCGGCCAGCACGCCGATGAGCGCTATGCCCGCGGTGATGCGGCTGCGCCGGTTCCAGCCGCCGCCAGGTCGGCTTGTCAGGCGCTCGCGCCAGGCGCGAAGTTCGGTGTAGATGGGCTTCAGCACGAACGCCACGATCTCGATGGCGAACAGCACGATGCCCAATATTTTGAAAGCCATGTGATACACCAGCAGGGCGATGCCCAGGAACAGAAAGAAGCGGTAGATCCAGACACAGAAGGCGTAGGTGATAAGCGTGCGCTCGCGCCACGGCGCGAAGACTTCGGGCCGCGCATCGCCCAGCCCGAACAGCCACTCGCGCAATTTCCATCGCGCCAGCGCGAAGGATCGGTTCTGCAGGTTGGGCACGTTCAGGGCGTCGGTCAGGAGAAAGTACCCGTCAAAGCGCATCAGCGGATTGAGGTTGACGGCCAGCGTCAGCAGCCAGGTGGTCGTGGCCAGCGTGAACGCCGCGCTGCGCAGCACGCCATCGGGCAGGAAGCTCCAGGCCAGCGTGGCCCACGCGGCCAGCGCGGTTTCGGCCAGCATGCCCGCGGCGCCGATGGACATGCGTTTGCGGCGGCTGGACAGCCGCCACGCGCCCGAACTGTCGGTGTACAGCACCGGCCACATCACCATGAACGCCACGCCCATGGTGGCGACCCGGCAGCCGTGATGCTTGGCCGCGTACGCGTGGCCAAGTTCATGCAGCACCTTGGCCGCGCCCAGCGTGACGGCGGCGGCCAGCGCGCCTTCCAGCGTGAAGAAATGCAGGAACGTGTGGAGAAACTGGTCCCACTGGCGCGCCGCGAGAAAAAGTCCAAGCACGCCCGCAGCCACCGTCAGCCGCAGGAAGGCGCGCGACAGAAACAGGCGCCGCACGGCGGGCAGCGTGCGCGTCAGGAACGCGTCGGGCCGCACCAGCGGAATGCGAAAGAACAGGTACTGGTGCATCAGGCTTTTGAGCCAGTGGCTGCTGCGGCGCGCGTTGGCCTCCTTGGCGTAGCGGGCGATGGCGTCCGGGCCGCGCAGTTGCACGAGGCTGTTGGCCTGCAGGAACTTGGCAAAGTCCTCGACGTCGTCCGCGCTAAGGTCCAGCGTGGTTTCGCCGGCCGCCGCATTTGCGATTGCGTCGGCGCTGCCCAGGCGCCAGCGCGCCAGCATCTCGGCTTCCGCCCAGCCGATCTGGAAGAACAAGCCACGGCCCGGGTCCTCCAGCGTCCACGCCGGCGAGCCGTCGTGGTTGGGCGGCGCGCGATGCAGCAGCAGCTCTTCGCGCAGCGCGGGCAGCGCGCCGCTTACAGTCCCAGCCATACGCGCAGCGTCGCCAGGGGTTTGCGCAGCAGGTAGCCGTAGAGCGGCGTGGATTCGCCGTACAGCTTGGCGGTGCCTTTCAGGCCGACGCGCGGCTGCGTGGCGAGTGCCTCGTCGTCCAGGCGGGCGCGCACGCGATAAGCCATGGCGCCTTCGGCGGTGGGCGCGGCGCGGTAGCCCACCCGCAACAGCGTGGCGGACAAGGGATCGGCCGGCGCGGTGTTCAGAAAGAGCCGGATCGGCGCCTCGGCCGGCAGCGCAATCGCGTCGCCCACGGGCAGGTGGATTTCCAGTTCGACGTCCGCGGGGTCGGCCACCATCATGATGCGTTCGCCCAGCGCCACGGGCTTGCCGATCCAGTCGGCCGGGTCATCGAACAGCACGATGCCGTCACGCTCGGCGCGTAGCTGTGTGCGCGCCACCGCCTTGGCATAGAAGTCCAGGTCGCTCGCGGCCTGTGCGCGCTTGCCTTGTGCGAGCGCCAGCGTGGCCTTGCTGCGGTCATCGACCAGCGCCTGCTGCTGGTTCTGCCGCAGTTCGGCGTCCGCGACTGCCAGCGCCTGGCGTGCGCTCTCCAGACGCCCTTCCAGATCGCGCACGTCCAGCGCGGCCAGCAGTTGTCCTTTCTCGACAGGCTGGTTGGGTGTGACGGCGATCTGGTCGACCACGCCCTGCAGCGGCGCGCGCACGGCCATGGGCGCTCGCGCCACGACTTCGGCCGGGGCTAGCACCGATTGGCGAACCGGCATGAACATCAGCCCGATGACCGCCGCGCCCAGCGCCAGCCACCAGCGCGTGCGGCGGTCGCCATGGCGCAGGCGGCCCCACCAGGTGGCCGCGCGGCCCGTGCGCTGCGTGGGCGCCAGCGCGCGCCAGGCGTGGGCGTAGGCGTCCGCCAGCAGACCCAGCACGGCGATCTGCGCACCCGTCCACGGCGTATCGCGCCATAAGGCAAGCAGGCCGTCGCCTCGCTTTGCGTCGCCCTGGGGCAGGCGCAGCAACAGGCCGTGGCCTGGCAGATGCTCCGCCCACATCGGGTGCTCGTCGGGCGTCGGGGCAAAGGGACCGCTTGCGCCCTCGCGCGCGCGGCTGGCCAGCAGGCCGGCCAGCCACACGGTATAGGGTGCGTTGGGGTCCGGCACCGCCAGGCCCGACAGCGCGGAAATGACCCCGTCGCCACCGGCGCCCGGCAGCCACAGCGCCGCCTGCCGGTATGGCGCCAGCGCATGCGTGTCGTTGACCATCAGGAACGCCAGCGCCTGCGTGTCCGCGCAGGCGCGCGCGTGCTTTTCCAGCTGGAGCAGCGCGGCCAGCAGGTTCTCTCGTGTAGCGGTGTCCGTCACGGTGTTCCCGAGGCGGGAAGGTCGACGCGGACGCTGCCGCTCATGCCGGGCAGCAGTTCGGCGGCGGTGTTCTGCGCGTCAGCGAGGCGGCCGATGATCTTGACCGACTGGCTGACCGGGTCCACAGCGCCCGCGATGTGCGAGACCGAGGCTTCGTACGTGCGGCCCGTTTCATCGACGGTCACGCGCAGCGGCGAACCGGGCTTGAGCCAGGCCAGCCAGCGCGACGGCACGATGGCTTCCAGTTCGAAGGCGGAGTCGTCGTAGATGCTGACGAGCTTCTCGCCTTCGGCCACGCTTTCCGCGGCGCGCGCATAGGTTTCGCCGACCCGGCCGGCGAACGGCGCGGCAATGGCGCAGCGGTCCACGAGCACCCTTTCGGCGCTGCTCTCGGCGCGGGCCACGGCGACGGCCGCGCGTGCCTGCTCGACGTCGGAACGGCTGATGGAGCGCAGCGCCTCCAGTTGTTCGGCGACCGCCTGCTTCTTGCGCGCGGCCGATTCGGCCAGCACGGCGCGTTCCAGCCGGGCGCGGTTCAGGGCGCAGTCGTAGGCGACGAGCACGTCGCCCTTCTTGAACCGGTCGCCTTCCCGGAACGGCAGGGTTTCGATCTTGCCGGACAGGCTGCTGGAAATCACCGCGCGCCGCGCGGCCACCAGCTGGGCGCGGGCGGTATCGGCCGCCGGGGCCGTCATGGGTGCGGGCGGCGGGGTTTGCGCGGCGGCGCCGGCCGACACGGCCAGACCCGCGGCCAGCAGCAGACGCGCGCCGCGCCGCGATACGGAGGCTTGCAGAATCGGCATGTCAGCGCGCTTTCACCGATTGGTTGTCCGCGCTGCCGGCGCTGGCGACGGAACCGACGCTGCTCCACAGATTGCCGGTCACGGTGCGCAGCGCGGGCGGCGCGGCGGGTTCGGTCACGGACGCAACGGGGTCGATCACCGGCGTGGCGATGGCCTGTCCGTTCGTGTCGATGGCTTGCGGGGCCACGGCCAGGCGCGGAATGTCGACGTGGCCGCGCTCGATCTGCCGGTTGGTCTCGGCGATGTCGTGCGCCAAACCAGCCAGGCTTTCATCGGAGATGCGTTCGGGCAGGGGATCGATCCCGGCGGCCTGGTAGATCGTGTTCTGGGCGTTGACGAGTTCGGCGTAGCTCAGGTCGCGGGCGCGCGTGGCGAGCAGGGTCTCGACCTTCGCGCGGACCACTTCCAGATGCGTTTCGGCGCTGCTGCGCGCGGCGTTCTCGGTCTGCACCTGAATCGCGTCCTGCAGGCGGCTCAGTTCGTTGGCGCGGCGGAAAGCGGTCTCGGCGCGCTGGCGTTCCAGCCAGGCGATATGGACCTGGCTCAGCACCGTCATGCGCAAGGCCTGGCGGCGCAGTTCGGCGACCTGTTCGCGCGACTCGCCGGCGCGGGTGATCGAGGACCACGACAGCACGCTCAGGAGATTCCAGCTCACCTGCATGCCGGCGTCCGCCCAGCTGTTGTTGACCAGGTACTTGTTGCTGTCGTAGTTCAGCCCGCCAAAGAGCGACGCGTTGGGCAAGAGGCGCAGCAGCGACATGCGCGTTTCCAGCACGGCGTTGCGCGCCAGGTAGCTTTCTTCGCGCAGTTCGGGGCGGCGCACCATCGCCAGGGCTTCAAGGTCCTGCAGTTCGTAGGCGAGCACGGGCGGCGCCATGGTGGCGGCGTCCGGCGCGGCAAGTTGGAAGTCCGCGCTGGGCGGCAGGTTCATCAGCGTCGCGAGCCGCGCCTTGGCCTGCGCCAGTTCGTTGTCCAGCGCCTCGGTCTGGCGCACCATGTTCAGCAGATCGCGCTGATAGCGCAGCGCCAGGATGGGCGCGACCAGGCGCTTCTGCTCGGTCTGGCGCGCGTATTCCAGCGTCTGGCGCGCTTCGGCCAGCGTCGAGGACACGCGGTCCTTCAGGCGTTCTGCGGTCACGGCGTTCCAGTACGCCGTGCGCGTCTGCCGGATGATGTCGGCCACGACGCGGCGGCGGCGCTCCTCGGCGGCCAGCGCCTTGTTGCCCTGGGCCTTGGCGCCGAAGTAGCTCAGGCCGAAGTCCAGCACGTTCCACGTCAGTTGCAGGTCGGCCGTGTGCGTGTCGCGCTCCTGGCTGGTGGACGGCACGAGCGATTGGGTGCCGGTGGACAGCGATTCGCTGGACGACCCGTAATCGTTGTTGCGGGCGCGCATGCCGGCGCGGGCGGTCAGCTTGGGCAGCATGCCCTGCTTCTGCACGTCGGTCAGGTCGTCTTCCAGCGCGCGCTCCATGAGGGCCAGGCGCTGCTGCAGGTTGTACTTGACGGCGCGGGCGATGGCCTCGTCCAGCGTGATCGGACCCGTCACCGGCTCTTGCTGCGCGAACATGGCGCCGCGGTCGGCCTGATCGAGCTGCAGCAGGTCCTGCGTGCTCAGCTTCTCGGGCGGCGCGACGGCGCAACCGGCCAGAACGGCCGTGGCGAGCACGGTCAGGGCGAAGCGGCGGGCACGATGTTGCATGGGCTTGGCGGAATCAAAGGTAAGAGTCATATCTGGAATCAGCTTGCTGCATTGATGGTGATGGCCTGCCGGGCGCCGGCGGCCGTGTCGGAGGCGCCGCCCGCGGCGCTGTCGTCCAGGGAAGCGAGAAACTGCCGTGCCGCATCCAGCACGTCGTGCGCTGCGCTGTGGCGCAGTTGCCGGGTCAGTGCGGGCTTGTCGGCGGCGGGGACGTCGTCGCGTGCGGCGATGGCATCGGCGCCGTGCCAGGCGCCCACGCGTTGCGCGGACACGGTGATCGGGATGGCGCGGGCTTCACCGCTGACCGTGCGGACCACCAGTTGCAGCGAGAGCGTCTGGGCGTCGGCCAGGCCGGGCGCCACGATGAGGCCGCGCGCGGCGTCCAGCCGCACACCCGGCGGCAGCTCGGAGCCGTCCGCCATGCGCAACGCCAGCGAGACGATGGCACCGCTGCTGCGGATCAGGCCGGCCGGCAAGGCGTAGGTCTGCCGGTTGCCTGCCACGTCGGCGCGCCAGAGGCCCGTGAGCGCGGCGCTGGAGAACGAGAGTCCAGGTGCGTCGGGGCTGGCCAGGACCACGAGCGGCGAGCGGACGCCGTTTGCCGCGTCCATCGTGAACGGGCGCACGGCGTCGGCGTCGCGGCGTTCGAGCGAATCGGCCAGCAGGGCATCGAGCAGCGCCGTCGACGTCCACTGCGGCGGCGGGGTCAATCCGTCGCGGAAGGGGACGCTGAACGCGTCGCCCGATGCGGCGGGAATGCCGCCGAGCGCCTGGCGCAGCGATCGGAACGCGTCGTCTGGGGTGTCGTCCGAGGCCCCGGCATCCGTGCTGGATACAAACACTGGCTCGCGCTGCCACGCGCTCAGATCCGGCGGCGGCACGTCGGCAGGCGTGCCGGGGTTCGGGTTGGCGTTGGGATCGGGCTGCGTTCCCGGATTGGTGCCCGGGGGCGTGCCAGGACTCGTGCCAGGACCCGTGCCCGGATTCGGCTCCGTCTGCGCGGTGGCGACCGTCAGCGTGATGATGCGCGAGACGCTGGCGCCCGACGCATCGGTGGCGCTCACGACCACGGCAAGGCTGCCCGCGGCCGTCGCCGTCCCGCGTATCGTCAGCGTCGCCGGATCGAAGGTCAGACCTTCCGGCAGACCCGTGATCTGCCACGTGAGCGCATCGCCGTCAGCGTCCGTGAAAAGACCGGCGGGGAACGTGTACGCGTAGGGCTCGCCCACACGGACGACGCCCGGCGACACCGCCATGCCGCTGTCGACCGGCGCGGTGTTCGGCGGCTCGATGGCCTCAAAGACGACCTCGCGCGACACCGAGGCGCCTTCCGGGTCCGTCACGGTAATAACCACCGTGAATTGTCCCGGCGCGGCAAGCACACCGGAGATCGTGCGGGTGGCGGGATCGAAGGTCAGCCCCGCGGGCAGGCCGCTGACGCTCCATGTCAGCCTGCCGCCCTCCGGATCGCTGAACAGCGTTTCCGGCAGGGTCACGGAGTAATTGCGTCCGGCCAGCACCGTGTCGGGCATGTACGGATCGGTGCCCGCGACGGGCGCCTGGTTGGCCAGGCGAACGGTCACGTCCACGTCATAGCCCGCGCTGGCGATGTCGCCGTCATTGAGCGTGATCGTGACGCTGCGCGTGCCAGGCGTGGCGTCCGTGCTGGCGTAGGTCACGCGGTGCAGCAGCGCATTGGCCTGGGCGCGGTCGACGGCGCCGGTGAAGCGCAACGTGGCGGCGGCGCCGGTCTGCGTCAGCGTGGCGATGGGCTGGCCGTTGAACGAGATGACGTCGCCGGCAATCGTGTAGCCGTCGCCTGCCAAAAAGCCAAAAACATCGCCGGTTTGACCGCTGAACGTCACGCTGGCGTCACGGTAGCTGTCCGCCGCATCCAGTTCGGCGTCGCTGAGCGCAAGCGTGGGCGCCAATGGGACCGGATCGCCCTCGGTGACGTAGACCGGCTGCGCGGCGGACGGGGCATTCAGGACGTCCAGCCCGTTGCCCACCACGATCACGCCGCCGTCGGCCGACACCGCAATCTGGCCGGCGCCGTCCAGCCCGCCCTGCGAGGCGATCAGGCTGAGGCTGGCGGTGGCGTAATAGTTGAGCGTGCCGTCGGCCAGGGTCACGAACAGCGCCTTGCCATCCGCGGACAACGCGATGCTCTCCACCGTCTGGCTGCCGGCTAGCGTGCCCAGATGCGTCAGTGCGCCGGTCGCCGCGTTCAGGCGGAAGGCGTCGATGGCCTGGGGGTTCTCCTGGACTTCATATTCGCCGGTCCAGCCGTTGAACGAGGACGTGCGGCTGTTGGACACGAAGATCGTGCTGCCGTCGGCGCTGACCGCGATGTGCTGCAGGTTGGAGAACGAGACGGTCTGCCCGGCCGCGTCCGTGCCGCCGCCCTGGATGTGCGTCAGGACCGACAAGGCGCCGCTGCCGTCGCGGCGGTAGACGATCAGCGTCGAACCCGAGCTTGCGTTGGTCACCACGAAGAGCAGATCGCCGCGTACCGCGATGTCAGTGGGCTGCCACAGGAACGGCTCCGCGTTCATATCGCCGCTGATGGCGCTGACATACGTGAGCGCGCCGGACTGCGCGTCGCGGTTGAAGTAGGCGATCCCGTAGCTGTTGATCAGGTACAGGTTCTTGCCGTCTTCGGACAGCGCAATGCCCTTCATGTCGTTCAGGCTGCCGCCATCCAGCTCGTAGTTGCTGGTGATGGTGGCCTGGTGGATCAGCGTGCCGTCGGCGGCAACACCGAACACGCCAATGGCGTTGCCGTCGGCGCGCAGGGCGTACAGGCTCTTGCCGTCGGCAGAGGTCACCAACTCCTTGATGCCCGCAAGATTGCCGGCGGCTGCGAACGTGCGCACATAGGTCAGCGAGCCGGTGTCGCCGTCGCGGCTGAACACCGCAATGGCGCCCTTGCCGTCGGCTACGTAGACACGCGTGCCGTCGGGCGACACGGCGCTGGCGGTGGGCTTGTCCAAGCCGGGAATCGTGGTCAGATCCTGCACGTGCGTCAGGTCGCCCAGCGACAGCACCGGATCGGCATCGACGACCGGCGCATCGTTGATGGCCGTAATGTCGATGGAAAAGTCCATTGCGGCCGAGGCGAGGCCGCGCTGGTCGGTCAGCGTCACGCTGATGGCCACGCTGTCCGCGGGCGCGTGGCTGCTGTTCGCGTAGGTGATCTGGCGCAGCGTATTCTGCACGTCGGCCTGCGTCGGCGTGGACCCGGCCGCGTCGCTGAACCGGATCGTCAGCACGCCGTCGGCCTGCGAGACGGTCCCGATGGCTACGCCGTCCTTTTTCAGGACGCCGTTCTCCAGCGTCAGGCCGTGACCCGGCTCAAAGCCCAGCGCGTCGGCGGCGCTCTTGCCCGCACCCAGCGTGATCGTCAGGACGGCGCCGTCGTAGTTGCCCGCGCCGCCGTTGAAGGCGTCCATCTGCGCATCGGCAATCACGCCATCGGATGCGATCGGGACGGCATCGGCGCGTTCGGTGTAGGAAACGTCGTCGCCGCCGGTGACGGTGGGCGGCGTGTTGGGGCTGGCCGGGCCGGCCAAAGTGACCGTTGCCGCGTCATCCGCATCCGTCGAGCCATTGACGGTGTCCCACTCCTGCACGGTCAGACTGATCGTGCGCGTGCCGGTCAGCGGGCTGCCGGTGTTGGCGTAGGTCAGGCTGTCGATGACCTGCGCGGCGCGTTCGCCCGACGAGTTCAGGTAAAGGGTCACGGTGGCGACGCCGTCGGCGATGGTCACCATGTACTGCAAGCCGGAGGCCGTGGTCTGCGGGCCGTTGGAGTCCTTGTCCAGCCGGATCTTGCCGCCGTCCACGCCCAGGATGTCCTGCGCGTTGGCAGGGCTGATGGTGACGATGACGCGGGCCACGTTCTGGCCGGATTCCACCGTGTCGACCGTGGTGCCTTCGAACAGCTTGACCGGTTCGCCTTCAGCCGGGAACGTGGGATTGCGCGGCGTGGTGTCGATGATCGGCGCATTGTTGACGCCTTCCAGTTCGATCTCGGTCAGCAGTTCGTCCTGATGGCCGTCGCCATCGTGCAGCGTGGTGCGCAGGGTGATGGTCGCGCCGTCGCGGGTGGGATCGTTGCTGGCGTTGCTGTACGCGATGCGGCGCAGCACGTTCTGCGCATCGGCCTGGCTGACGGGGCCGATGAACGTCAGCGTCAGCACGCCGTTCGCCTGTGAAAAGGTCGCGATGGCGACGTTGTTCAACAGGATCTGGCCGCTGGCGGTGTCCAGGCGCAGATTGGCGTCGCCGATGAAGCCGAATTGGTCATCGGCGTGCGCGCCACCGGCGCGTTCCACCGCAATGCTGGCGCCCTTGTAATCGCCCTGCCCGTTGTTCAGCGCATCGAGCTGCGGATCGGACAGCGTGGCCGACGGCAGGATGGCCACGGGGGTCGACCCTTCCGTGTAGTGCGCGGCGGCGGGCTTCAGGTCCAGCACCAGCACGCCGTCGTCGAACGAGAACTGGCCGGTCAGATAGAGTTTCGTGCCGTCTTCGCTGAGCGTGGCGCTGCGGATCTCGCCAAAGCTCAGGCCGTCCACGAACGGGTCGCCGTAGCCCGAGATCTCGCCGACGCGCACGGGCACGCCGTCCGCGCCGCGGCTGTACACGCCGATCCGGTCGGCGCCGATCACGAACACGGCGGAGCCGTCCGGCGACACGACGATCTGCTTGACCTCGCCGGCGGGCAGGGTCGTGGCCAGCGCGGTGAGCCGGCCGTCACTGCCGATGGCAAGGGTGTGCAGGCGATGCTGGTTGTTGTCGAAGTCGACCACGTAGAGCGTCTTGCCGTCCGGCGAAACCGTCAGCGTCTGCGTGTAGTAGAACTGGTCCGTCGCGGCCGGGTCCTTGCCCTGCGCGGCCATGACGAATGTCGGGACGCCGCTGGGGTCCAGCGAGAAGACGCTGGCCAGGGTGCCGCCGCCCGACGTGCCCACGAACAGGAAGCGGCCGTCGGCGGACAGCGTCAGCGCGTTGGCGCCGTCAAGCTGCAGGCCGGTGTTGTCGTTGTCGGTATAGGTATGGATCAGCGTCAGCGTGTCGCCGTCCTGCTGGAAGACCAGCAGATTGTCGCCGGCCGTCGCGTACACGAGGCCGCCGGTGGCGAGTATGTCGCGGATCATGCCGTACTCGGTCAGGACGTCGGCGCCAAAGGCGCCGTGCGCGGTGAGCGTTCCCGTCGCCGTATCGCGGGTGAACAGCACGACGCCCTGGTTGGCAATCACGTAAAGCGATTTGCCGTCGGCCGAGACACGCAGGTCCGCGGCGCCGGCCAGCGCGCCAAGATCGCTGTTGCCGATCGCCTGCACGATGTGCAGCGTGCCGTCCGCGCCGCGCTCAAGCACGTACAGCGTGTTGACCTCCAGGTCGGCCATCGCGTCGATGTTCCATTCCGTGGTGGTGCGCAGCAGGTAGAACTTGCCGTCCACCTCGAAGACATCAAGCACGCCTTCCAGTGCCGTGGACGGCGCGCCGTCGGCAAGCTGGCTGATCAGTTCATTCAAACCCACCGAATCGGCGGGCGTGGTCAGAACCGGCGCTTCGAACTGCACGGTCACTTTGGCGACGACGTCCGGTTCGGCGGTGTCCTTGCCGCCGTTGTCGGTGCCGCCGCTGTCGCGCACGGCGGTCAGCGTGATGCTGCGCTCGCCCGTCGTCGGGGCAGCGGCCTGGTTGGCATAGGCCACGCCGTCGATCAGCGCGGCGGCCTGGTCGCCCGTCATGCCGGCAGCGGGCGTGATCGTGACCGTGGCCACGCCGTTCGCGATGGTGACGGTGTAGGCGTGGCCGGAGGCGGTCGTGCCGTTGCCGGCGACCAGCGCGATGGCGGTGCCGTCCACGGTCAGTGTCTCGTTGGGGCCATCGGCCGCGGGCGACACGGTGAAGGTCAGACCGGCGATCGTCTGGCCGCTCTCGACCGTCGAGATCGTGGTGCCGTCGAACAGGCCGACGGCCGCGCTGCCAGGGCTGTACTTCGTGTCGGCGGGCGTGGATACGACGACCGGGGCGTCATTGACCTGCGCGACCGTCAGCGCCAGCAGGACACTATCGACGCCGCTGGCGAACTGGTCGCGCACCTGCACCTCCAGGCGAATCGCGGCGCCGGGATCCTTGCTGTCGTTCGTGTAGGTGACCTGCCGCAGCACCGCGTTGGCGGTGGCGGTGCTGACCTGGCCGGTGAAGGCGATGGTGAGTACGCCACCCGCGCTGGTGAAGTCGGCGATCTTGACGTCGTTCAGGCGGATTTCGGTGCCGACCAGCGTGAGGCCGTTGGCGTTGTCGAAGCCGAAGCGGTCATTGGCATTGGCGCCGTCGTCGCGCACGATCGTGATGGTGGCGCCGTTGTAGTCGCCCGCGCCGTTCTCCAGCGCGTCGTAGTCGGCGTCTCCGAACGTCAGCCCTGCAGCTGGCTTTACCGTCTGGCCTTCGGTGTAGGCGCCCGTAAGCGCCTTTTCGATATTGATGTGCCCCAGGCCGGCGGCATTGTAGAAGCCGCCGACATACATGGAAGATCCGTCCGGGGAAATGCCGAAGCGGAAGGCGCGATAGTTGCCCGAGGCCCCTTCGTGGGCGATGGTCTTGACCAGCGTGGGCGCGCCGTCGGCGCCGATGCTGTAGACGTTCAGGGCGCCGGTCAGGCCGCCGGCGTAGAGGGTCTTGCCGTCCGCCGACAGTTCCAAGCCCCACATCTGCGAGCCCACAGAAGAAACCTTCGTGACCGTCTTCGCGATCGGATCGAAACGCAGCGTCAGGATGCCATTGCTTCCCGCCGACACGTAGATGTAGTCGCCCGACACCGCGATGCTGCGCGCGAAGTTGCCGACGTCGCCCGTCCGGGTCACCAGTTGCGTGAGGCTGCCGTCCGGATTGGCGGCGTAGATCGTCAGGGTGTTGGTGCCCGCGACGAACACGCGGCCCAGCGCGTCGACCTCGATGGCGGACGCGGTGCTGAAGGGCTGGTTGTCGTACACGCCCGACACCGTCAGTTCGCCGTTGACGCCGATGCCGTAGGCGTACAGCGTGTTGCCGGCGATACCGTACAGGTGGCCGTCCTGCGATGTCACGAGCTGCTTGATCTGCACGCTGCCAAGCTCGACGCTTTGGCTGCTGGCGGTCAGCGTGCCATCCGCGTTGACGTTGAAGCCCGTCAGGAAATAGTTGCCGCCAGCGGCCTTCTGGCCCACCAGATAGACGTGCTTGCCGTCGGCGGAATACACGGCCGAGGCGGCGCTGAGCAGGCCCTGGATCTCGATGCCGTTTGCGTCGTTGCCGTCGTTCACGGCGCCCTGCACGAAGCGCTGCACGAGCGTCAGTTCACCCGTGTTCGGATTGCGCGTGAAGACGCTGAGCGTGCTGTTGCCCGCTGGCGAGACCGTATGGTTGTTCGTCCCGTTGCCGAGCACGATGACGGTGTAGCCGTCGTCGGACACCTCGACGCTATAGACGTACTGGTCGAAACCGTTGATCCGGCCGTCCGAGGTATACGTGAGGTCGCTGCCGTCGATGTCGAACGCGGGCGCGCTGTTGGCGGCTTCGGCGGCCGAGACGACGCGCAGCGTCATCTTGTGGTCCGCCGTCAGGCCGTCCTTGTCGGTGACGCGCACGGTCAGGATGTAGTCGCCGGGCGTGGTGGGCGTGCCGCTCAACGTGCGCGTGGCCGCGTCGAACACCAGGCCAGCCGGCAGCGTCTCGACGATGCTCCAGGCAAGGGTGTCGCCGTAGCGGCTGTCCATGTCCGAGAACATGTCCGCGCGCAGTGCAGCGCTGAAACCACCCTCTCCCACGGTGGCCTGCCCGAATGACGCCGGCGCGCTGCCGTTCACCACCGGCGCGCGGTTGTCGATCTGGGCCACTTCCAGGTTCAGATTCAGCGTCACGCTGGCGCCGTACGCATCGGTGACGGTGATGCTGATGGGATAGGTGCCGGCAGCGAGGGCGGTGCCGGACAGGGTGCGGGTTTCGGGATCGAAGCTGATTCCGGCGGGCAGCCCCGTGACGCGCCAGATCATCCGGTCGCCGTCCGCGTCGCGGAACAGATTCTCGGGGAGGACGAGGTGGTAGTCCTTCTCCGTGGTGATCGTTTCCGGCGTATAGCCGGTGGCGCCGGTGTCGATCTGCGGTCCCGTGTTGGTGCGCAGCGTGATCGTCAGAACATCGCTGTTCAGCGCGCCGTCATTGGCCTGCACGGTCAACGTGATGAACGTGCCCGCCGCCACGGCCGAATTGCCGTAGCTGACCTGTTGCAGCACCTGGTTCGCGATTACGGTCGTGGCGTCGCCGGTGAAGCGCAGGGTCAAGGTGTCGCCATTGACGGTGTAGGTGGCAATCGGCTCGCCGCCGCGCGAGATCACGCCGTTTGCCATGGACAGCCCGTTGCCGCCCTCGAAGCCGAAGACGCCGCCCGCCACGGAAGCTTTGATGGTCACGCTGGCGCCGCTGTAGTTGCCGGCGCCGCCATCGAGCAGATCGTAGTTGCGGTCGGACAGGCTGACGCGGTCACCCAAAACGGTGTCCTGGCCCAGCGTCAGCGATTGGAGCGTCGTGTAGCGGGTAAGGCCGTTGCCGGCCACCACCAGCGACATGCCGTCCTTGGACAGCGAGATATCCGCACCGTTGGTCTTGCCCGCCGCGCTGCCGGCGAGCGTCAGGCCGCCGTCGCTGGACACGGCGTAGACGTTGACGGTGCCGCCGGTGGTGGCGGCATACAGCAGCGTGCCGTCCGCGTTCAGCGCCAGGCTGCCGATGTTGTCGCTCGCTACCGTGCCCACCCGCGTCAGCAGGTTGTCGGCGCCAAGCCGGAAGACCGAGATGTTCTTGGCGCCCGGTTCGCCCACGAATAGCAGCTTGCCGTCGGCGGACATGCTGATCGCGTAGTCGACGGCATCCTGCCCGGTCCTGTCCAGCAGGATGCTATCGACATGGATCAGCGTGCCGTCGGCGCCGCGATGATAGATCTTGAGCGTGTGGTTGGCGCCGCTCAATGCGCCGCTGTGAATGAGGGTGACGTAGCCGCCGGCCGTGGCAAGACTGGCGTTGCGCACGGCGTCCAGACGCTGGATCTGCGTGAGCGCGCCGGTTTCGGTGTCGCGGCTGTAGACGCGCGCCTCGCGGCCAAAGTTGTTCGACGCGTCCACGTAGACCTGCGTGCCGTCTTCCGAGATCGCCAATCCGCCGGTGGACCCGCCGCCCACCGACTGCGTGGCCGCATGGCTCAACTTGCCGGCCGCATCCACACTGAACTGAATCAGGTTGCCGTTGCTGGAGATCGTGTAGACCGACTTACCGTCGCCGCTGACCACCAGGTGATTGACCGTTCCGAGGTCCGCCAGCGCCAGTTCCTGCGTCTTGCTGAGTAAGCCCGTAGCCGCATCCACGGCAAAGATGGACAGGGTATTGTTGCTGCCCGCCGCGTAGACGAACTTGCCGTCGGCCGAATAGGCGACTTCGGTGGCGCCGGCCAGGCTGCCCGTGCCGAAGTGATCCGCTTCCTGCAGCAGGTCGCCCTTCACCGCGGGCGCCACGTTGATGCGGCTGTCGATGTCGATCGTCGCCGTGAGGGCGGACAGGTCCGTCGTTTCGCCGCCGGCGTCGGACAGGCTCTTCAGCGAGACGGACACCTTGCCGCCCTCGACCGACTTGTCCAGGATCTTGTAGGCCATGCCGTCAATCAGCGCCTTGACGCTGGCAGGCTCCGGCGCGAATGCGTCGAGCTGCAGGGTGATCGTGGTGGTGTTGCCGTTTACGGCGACGGTGTAGACGTAGCCGCCGTCGGCGCGGGTCGTGCCGCTGCCGCCTTCCAGGGCGATGGTCTTGCCGTCGATCACCAGCGCCTGGTTGGCGCCGCTGCGATCCACCGTGACGACCAGTTGCGTCAGTTCGTCCGCGCCGTTCGTCTGGGCGTGAACGTCGACGCCGCTGAACAGGTCGACCGGCGCAAAGGTGTCGCTGCTGTCCGTGACGACGACGATGGCTTCGGTCGGCGTCGCCTCGACGCCAGGCGCCGTCTCGGTCGGCGGCACGGCTTGCGCGGCCACGTCCACGGCCGTCGTCACGGCGGCTGCGTCGAGCAGGAAGCGGGGTTCCAGGGCCAGTGCCTGGCGGCGGAGCGTGGGGATTCGGCGGGAAGTCATGGAAGTCCTGGAACGAATGTGAGGAGGCGTGGATAGGCTTATTCGACGAGCGTGGTCAGTGCTGCGAGCTGGCGCAGCTCGTCGACGATGTCGTCGAGCCGGCTCTGGATGCGGCCTTCGGAGACCGTGAAGTCCTTGCCGGACAGATAGATCTGGTCCGAGCCCTTTTCGGCGCAGACGGCCAGGCCGGGGCCTGCGATGCGCCGGAAGTCCGACGCGCTGCGGATCTGGCCGTCTTCGTCCGTCTCTTCGTCATTGCCAGTGACGATCAGGTAGAACTTCAGGCCGCGGGCGCGGAAGCTGCTGCACAGCCGGGAAAAGCGTTCGGTCACGACGTTGTCCTCGCCGCCGCCGTTGTCCGAATCGCCATCGATCTTCTGGCCGACGTAGGCGTTGTAGGAGTCCGTGTCGAACCAGCGCTGGCCCGTGGAATTGGCCAGGAACACGATGGCCTTGACGCGATCGCCCGTGCCGTCGTCGAAGTCCCGGGGCAGATCGTCCTCCAATCCCCAACCGGCGCCGCCGCGAAACGCCGGCGCGAGCGCCATGGCGGCCCAGCCCATCGCGATCGCATGGTTGGTGTTGAAGCGCGTGCTCATTTCGTCGAGCCGTTCGCCGATCTTGCCTTGGTCGTTGGTCAGCGGCAGCAGCGCCGCGTGGGGGCAGCCGCGGTCGGCGACCATCCAGCGCGTGTCGTTCACGCCGTTGGCCTGGCCAAAGAAAGGATTGGGGCCGATCCAGCGGATGGGCGGGGCGCCCGGGCTGCCGTTCTCGGGCAGGTCGTGGCGGTAGTACACGCCGAATTGCCCGGAGGGCGGTTCGGTCCAGAAGTAGTTGTCGCCGCGGTTCAGGCCGCGGTACATGCACAGCAGGTTGGCGCGCCGGTCGGGAATGCGGCGGTCGGCCAGGCCCGCGTAACCCGAGCGGAACAACGACGTGAGTTCGACGGGGTTGAGCGCGCCCGGCTTGCTCCAGTTGCGGATGCGGTTGGACTGCGCGGGATCGTAGACGCTGACCGCCTGGCTATAGGGCACCAGTGCAAGCCAGGCGCTGTCGGCGTCTTCCAGCAGGCGCGCGGCAAACGACTTGCCCAGCCGGCGCAGCGCGGCCAGATTGTTCGCGTCTTCGCCCAGCGAGTTGGGCAGCGCCAGCGCCACTTCCAGCGAGCGCTGGCGCGACACGGCGGCCGACGCGACCGTGACGGCCTGGTCCGGCGTCTGCGACAGCATGCTTGCGGCTTCGAATGTCGCCGTGACGCGCGTGCCGGGCATGTCGTTCTTGGTGATGGTCTCGGCCCGGACCGACAGCGCGCGGCCCAGTTGCGAGCGGTCCATGCCCAGGTTGACCGCCACGTAGCGTTCGGCGATCTCCTGGATGTCGGCGTCGCGGGATTTGGCATAGGCCGCGGCGGACGCGAGCGCCGCCGCATCGGTGGCGCGCTTGAGCTGCGCGGCGTCGGCAGTCATGCGCGTGCCGTCCGAGGCATAGGCAGCCAGGGCGGCGACCGCACCGATCAACAGCAGCAGGAATACGGCGGACGCGCCGCGTTGGCGGGCCAGCGAGAGGACGCGGTCGGGACGTTGCTTCATGGTTGCGCGTAGGCCAGGCCGGAAGCGACGCTCTCCGCGCGCAGCGTTTCATCCAGCGTGATGGTTCGGGAAGTGGCGCGGAAGACGGCGGCCGTCTGCAGCAGGTCGGGCAGCGGCATGCCGGCCCAGATGGAAATGTCGGCGGTGTCGCGGCAGGCCTTCACCACGATCATCGACATGGTGCTGTTGTCGACGTTGCTTTCGCCGGTGTCGGGACGGTCTTGCGGCAGTACGCCGGTGTATTGGCCGCCGGAGGCCGGCGCGTCGCACAGGCCGCTCGCGCCGCCGCGTTGCAGCGCCCAGGCGATCCGGCCGGACTCCAGCACGTTCAGGATGATGAGCTGCTGCATGTCTTCGCGGCCCTGCATGGCAAGCTGCGCCAGCACGTCGACGCCGGCGGCGGTCAGGACGGGTTGCGCTGCGATGTTCAGGGCCATGGCGCCCGCGGCGTTCTCCACACGGATGCGTTCGCTGTGGATGCGCTGCATGTCGGCGCCGATCATGCCGACGCCCAGCAGGATGGGCAGGGCAAGCGCCGCTTCCACGGCCAGCGCGCCACGCTGGCGGCGGCGCGGCGCCGCTGCGTGGCGAGGCGGACGCGGGGCGGCGGTCATGGCTGCGATTCCTGGTTGCGTTGCGGCAGGTAGGCCAGCACCTGCTGATAGCGGTAGCGGAAGGCGCCGCTGTCCACGCCCAGCAGACGCGGCAGGGGCGTGATGAAGTCCTTGCGCACGTCGACCTCGATGCGCCACGCGGGCACGTTGGTCAGGGCCGCGGCCTGCGTCTCGTCCTCGGCGCCGCCGCCCATCGCGTCCAGCGAGGCAAAGCGTTCGACCTCGACGGTGGCGATGTTCTCGTCGTCCAGGTAGTTGTGCGAAGCCGCCACCATGCGCGTGCGCACCAGCGACTCGATGGCGCCGCCGTCCTGCATGCCCGCCGCGCCGTCCTGGCGGAACTGCTGCACGGCGCGTTCCAGCGCGCTGGCGCCCATGTTGATGGTCAGCCCAATGTTGGCCAGCTCCATGAACATCATCGCGGCGGCGATGACGACGGGCAGGACGTAGGCGGCCTCGACCGACAGCGAGCCGCGTTGGCCGCGCAGGAACCGGCGCGCGCCGGAAGCGTGATCAACCATTGCCGTTTGCCTCCTTCTCGCGCAGCAGCAGCATGTGGCGGCTGGCGGCCATCAGTTCGTTGCCCACCGCCGCGCCGTCGCGGATGCGCTGGCGGCGCTGCGTGAAGTCGGCAAGCGCCTGCGGCACCAGCGCGGGCGCCATGATGCCTTCGAGCGTCTTGCGGGCCGCGCCTTCGTCGCCTTGCAGCACCTGCGCGAAGGCAAGGTTCAGCTTGAGCGTCGGCAGCTGGACCGCGTCGGCCTGCGTCAGCAGGCGGATCGCCTCCTGCGCGTCGCCGCTGGCCAGGTGCGACAGCGCCAGGTTGTTCAGGACACGGAAGTCCGAGGGATCCAGTTCCCATGCGTGCGCCAGCAGCTTGCGGGCCTGCGCGTGGTCGCCGCTGGCGTCCAGCAGCACGCCCTTGGCGTTCAGCGCAGCGACGTTGTTGGGGTCCGCGGCCAGCGTGCAGTCGAAGTCCTGCAGGGCGGCGTCGCGCTGGCCCAGCGCCATGCGGGCGCGGCCCAGGCCGTTGCACAGGGTGACCGTCGCGGCGGGGGTGAGCGTCGTGCCGGCTTCGTTCAGGGCGCGGCGCGCACGGCCGAACAACGCCAGGTTGTCGCGCGGCGATTGGGTGGGCGCGGCCACGCTGGCGTATTCCAGCAGCTCCAGCGGTTTCAGGCTGCCGCGCTGTTCAAGCTGGGCGTAGACGCCGGCCGCGCCTTCGTAGCGGCCCTGGTCGCGCAACAGGCGCGCAAGCTTCAGGCCTTCGGCCGCCGCGTCGCCGTTGCTGGCGAGCGGGCGCGGTGAGGCCGTGTTGCCGCCGGACTGGGTCAACAGGTTGCGGCTGCTGGGCGCGGCGGCGGAATCGGTCTTCGTGAACGTGCTGCAGGCGCTCAGCATCGCGGCCATCAGCAGGACGCCGGCGGCGCGGGTCAGGCGCATGGCGGGCACCGGGAACAGGGGAAGCGTTGCGATCATTGCATCAGGGTCCGGATAACGCGCATGAGCGCGGGCGTGGCGACGATGGCGACCACCGGCGGCAGGATGAGGGTCATGAGGGGAACGCTGAGCTGCGCGGGCAGCTTGCCGGCCTTCTCTTCCAGTTCGAGGATCAGGCGGCTGCGGCTTTCCTCGGCAATCGTGCGCAACGCTTGCGCGAGCGGCGTGCCATAGCGTTCGGCCTGCACCAGCGAACCCACCATGCTTTCAATCGTGGGGACACGCGTGCGGTCGGCCAGGTGGCGCAGCGCGGCGGCGCGGTCGGGTAGCAGTTGCAGCTCGGCGCTGGTGAAGGCCAGTTCGTCGGCCATGGCGGGCGCGCTGAAGGCCAGTTCGCGCGACACCACCTTCAGGATGCGCGGAAACGGCAGGCCGGCTTCGGCGCAGATCACCATCAGGTCCAGCGCGTCCGGCATGCTGCGGGCCAGGGCTTCGTGGCGCCGGCCGGCGCGCAGTTTGACCAGCACTTCGGGCAAGGTGGTGCCGACGAACAGCGAGATCAGGCCCACGGCCAGCCCGGTCAGGCCGAATCGTGTCTGCGGGCTGGTCAGCAGCCACAGGGCCAGCGCGCACAGCACGACGCCGCTGCCGTACTTGGCGGCCATGAAAAGGCCGCTGGCCTCGGGGCGGCGCCAGCCGGCCTGGGCCAGCAGGCGTTCGGTGGCCAGGCGGTCCTGTTCGGTGCCGGCCAGCTTCATGCCGAAGGTGGCGATGCTCTGGGCGACGGGGGACAGCGGCGAACTGGAGTCCAGCGCGATGGAGACCGTGCTCTCAATGGCGCCTCGGCCACGGCGGCCCAGCCGTTCGTGCAGAGGATTGCGGCGCGACTCGGCGCGCAGCAGCCAGACGGCCAGCACGATGCCGGCGATGAAGGCCAGGAGCAGCAGGGGCGCCAGGGGATCGGATAACAGGGGCATGGCAGCTAGTCGCGGGGCAAGGTCAGCGGATCCGCTTGACCATCAGATGGGTGATGAACAGGCCCAGCCCAACGCTGGCGGCGGCGTAGATCATCACCTTGACGCCGGCCGCGTCGTTGAACATGAAGCGGAAGTCGTCCGGGGAGTTCAGGTACATGTAGAGCAGCACGCCCGGCACCAGCAGGGCGACGATCTTGGCCGAGGCACGCGCCTCAGACGTCTTGGCCTGCACCTTCATGCCCAGTTCGGCGCGCGCGCGCAGCGTGGCGGACAGGCGTTCCAGCGTGTCGCCGAGCCGGCCGCCCGATTCCTGGCTGATGATGAGGATGACGGCAAAGAAGCGGTATTCGGGCAGCGGCACGCGCTGGGCGGACGACTGCATGGCCTGCTTGAGCGGCACGCCGAGCTTGAGCCAGTTCTCGATTTCGCGCAGCTCGGGCGCCAGCGGGCCGTGCAGGTGATCGGCGGCAATGCCGAACGCGCTTTGCAGGGGCACGCCCGAGCGGCAGATGCGGGTGATGCCGTCGATCGCTTCGGGCAGGCTGCGTGCCAGCGCGGCCAGGTGCTTGGTCATGGCCTGTTGATAAAGCATGGAGCACAGCGCCACCCACAGCAGCGGCGCGGCCAGCAGCGCCAGGACGAAGGGCGTGCCGGTCATGCGCACGAGCGCCAGGGCGCCAACCAATGCGACGGCGGCCGAAATGAGGATGCGCTCACGCAGCTTGGGCAGCCAGCCCAGCGCGCGAAGACCGTCGCGCAGGCGCGCCAGGCGCTGACCCAGCCACGGCCAGCGCGGCAACAGGTCGTCCTGACCCGGCAGCGCGATGGAATCGGGCGATTGCAGCACGGCGGCCGCCAGGCCGCTCTCGCGCTGCATCTGCAGGCGCAGCGCCGCCAGGCGGGCGGCCATCGCGTCTTCGCGGCGCTGGCGCCGGCCGTTGGCGCGCACGGCGAAAAAGCCGATGAACACCAAAAGGAATATGAGCAGGGTGAAGAGGTCGAGCATGTCCGCGCTGCCTTGCCGCCGTCAGGCGAGATCCTGGTCGAACAGGTGCGACTTCTCGGTGTAGAAGTTCGGGCGCAGGCCGCTGCCGGTGTGTTCGCCCAGCACCTGCGTTGCCGTCGAGCCGGCGCGCGAGCGGAAGACGTGCAGCTCCTGCGTCTGGATCACCTCTTCTTCCATGCCGCAGATTTCCATGATCGACACCACGCGCCGCGCGCCGTCGCGCATGCGCTCGATCTGCACGATGAGGTCGACGGCGCTGGCGATCTGACGGCGGATGGCGGCCAGCGGCAATTGCATGTTGGCCATCATCACCATGTTTTCCAGCCGCATCAGGGCATCGCGCGGCGTGTTGGCGTGGACGGTGCACAGCGAGCCGTCGTGGCCGGTGTTCATGGCCTGGAGCATGTCGAAGCACTCGCCGCCACGCACTTCGCCCAGGATGATGCGGTCCGGGCGCATGCGCAGCGCGTTCTTCATGAGATCCCGCTGGTCCACGCGGCCGCCGCCTTCGGCGCTTTCCGGACGCGTTTCCAGGCGGATGACGTGCGCCTGCTGCAGCTGCAGCTCGGCCGCGTCTTCGATGGTGATGATGCGTTCGAGCGGGCTGATGTTCTGCGACAGCGCATTGAGCAGCGTCGTCTTGCCGGCGCCGGTGCCGCCCGACACGACGATGTTCAGCCGCGCTTCCATCGCGCGGCGCAGCAGAACGGCCATGTCCATCGACATCGCGCCGCGCGTCGCCAGCGATTCCAGCGACAGGTCGCGGCGCATGAACTTGCGGATCGAGATCGTGGTGCCGTCCAGCGCCAGCGGATGCGTGATGACGTTGACGCGGCTGCCGTCGGGCAGGCGGGCGTCCACCATCGGGTTGGCTTCGTCGATGCGGCGGCCCACGCGGGCGGCGATGCGCTGCGCGGTGTTGAAGACGTGTTCTTCGTCGATGAAGGTGATGGACGACAGCTCCAGCTTGCCGAAGCGTTCGACGAAGATCTGGTTGGCGCCGTTCACGAGGATGTCGTTGACCGAGTCGTCGGCCAGCAGCGGCTCGATGGGACCCACGCCGACCATCTCGTCCAGCATCTGGCGCGCGATCAGTTCCTCTTCCTGGCCGGACAGCTGCAGGCGCTGCTCGTCGCAGATGCGGCGGATCAGCGCGTCGATCTGCGCCTGCAGCCGGTCGCGCGGCATGGCCGCCGCCTTGAGCGGGTCGATCAGCTCGAACAGCTCGTTGCGGATCACGCGGCGCTGCGCGGTGCTTTCGGCGTTGGGCGGGGCGGCAACGGCGACGGGGCGCGGGGCGGGCTGCGGTGCCCGGGCGGCCGGCGCGGCG